>JAYVVB010000315.1:0-5645 GCA_043787455.1 Rhizobacter sp. | reverse complement strand
TCGCCCGACAACCCTTGATGGCACACGTGCGTCCGTAAGAACGAACTGCGAGTCAAAAAACCTGCCCGAGGGCCCAAAGAGCCCGCGGCAGGCAAAGATACTGACCCTTCAAACATCATCGAAGCCACTCTGACAACTCCCAACTGAAATTGCCGGCGCTACTTCAGCGCATCCTTAGCGCGTGATAGAGGACGTTTTAATTCTCGATCGACTCATTGACGCCGCTTCACCACAGTTAGTCACACGTCAGATAGAGCCCTATCCAGTGACGACAGGTTCACGTCGATCCTCAGTTCACCAGGTCGCCAACCCGACCCCAGCGGATGCTACCGTCGCCGTGTGAAAACCAGATCTGGCGCGCGCGTCCCACCACATCAGCGAGCGGCACTGCACCGAATTGCCGCGAGTCCGTGCTTGCTGAGCGGTTATCGCCTAGCAAAAAGACATGGCCCGGCGGCACTATCTGCTCAGTGTCCGTATCGGCCACGCTTGCGCCGCTTTGTACCTGCCAGGACTTGCTACCCCAGTGCTCGAGTTCGGTGGCCCCACCGGCTTGGGCGGCAAGCGCTTCGCCGTTTACCGAGACCCGGTGATTCAGGATGCGGACTCGATCGCCCGGTAACGCCACGATGCGCTTGACGTAGTTCGTTGTGCGATCGTTCGGGTAAGTGAAGATCGCGACATCACCACGCTGCACAGCGCTGCAGCCGGGACAGTTGTAGTGCATATCAGCAAACACATAGTCGCCTGGCAGAAGGGTGGGGGTCATGCTCGCCGATGGAATCCGGAATGGCTGGACTAGGTGGGCCCGCATATAGATCGTCAGTGACGGCAGGACGAGCAGCGCACAGGTGATGAACACCAGTGCATACAAGCCTGAGGTCTGCCAAGGTTTCACGACATAGACCAGCGAGCGCTGGGCGGCCCGAAAGGCGTCAACCGCGCAATAGAGCCAAAGCCCGATGGCTCCGACGACCCCGAGGAGTAGGCCCGGCGCCATCAGCATCGGCGGCACGACAAGGGCGAGCAGTGCCGTACCGGGTAGCAGCAGCAACGAGAACGTCAGGAAACACCAGATCGCCCGGTTCACGTCGCCGTTGTAAAGCTGGCCCCAGCCGGGCAGGGCCAGCGACATAGCGCCGGCGACCCAAGGCTTGCGCGGATGCAAGTCAGCATGCATGGTGTTGTTCACGATGGATCCTTCAAGCGGCAGCTGCCGCGGTGACGGCCCACAGGCCAAAAATGAACGCCAGCACCTGACTCACACCCAGAGCTGCGGCGGCAATGAAGGCAAGCTGCTGGGCCAGGGTTCGCCAGCGTGGCCGGCGTTGTGGGAGCGGCAAAACTGCAATCCGTCTCATCACACTGGCGCTGAAATGCTTCGGCGCATCGCTATGACCCAAGTGCAACAAGACTTCAAGTGCATCATTCATGGCAGCTTCTCCAGTACGTGGCGCAGGGCTTGACGCGCGCGGTGCAGCCGAACCTTGGCCGCACCGGCACTGATACCTTCGATGGCGGCGACTTCGGGCAGGCTCAGCTCGCTGAGGTAGCTCAGCGCCAATACGCTGCGTTGGCCCGGATCGAGCTGCACCAAAGCAGCGTGGATTCGTGTCCGGCTGCGCTTTCGTTCCAGCGCGGCGGGAGGGGTGTCGGCGTCGCAGGTGGTCTCGATGTCTTCGTCAGCGGCGATTTCCAGGCGATTTCCGGCGCGGCCGATCTCATTCAAGGCCAAGTTGCGGCCGATCGCGAACAACCAGGTCGAGAACGCCGACCGCCCCGGCTGGAAGTCGCCTAAATGGGTCCAGGCACGGACAAAGGTTTCTTGCGCTAGCTCTTCAATGACAGCGCGGCGCAGGCCCATCCGCCAAAGGAAAGCGAAAACACTGTCCTGGTAGCGGTCAACCAGTTGGGCATAGGCTTGGCGGTCACCCTGCAGGATCTGGTCGATGAGGCGGTTGGTTGCGGTGTCCAATGAGTCGGGCTCGGAAGCCCTACCGGGTGATACCGGCGTGCCGCAAATAGGTTACGGGGAACCATCGACGAGGCGCCAAACTAACGCGTCAAGAAGCAAGCAAGCGCCTCTTCAGCCACCTCTGCTAGTAAGCGACCTTAAAAGTCGGGCTGTCCTCTGGCCTCGTCTTCCTGTGGTCGTAGATTCGGGTCGTCGCGATATTGGCGTGCCCCAGCCATTCCTGGACCTTGGCGATGTCGGCCTGGTGGTCGAGCGCGTTGGACGCAGTCGTCGCCCGATAATCGAGTGCGGCACACCGACTGCTGTCATCCAAGTAGTCAGCGATGTCGTATACGCTGGCGCCTGCTTCCATTTGATTCGACCCGATGCTTTTCGCGAACACCCTCGTGACCGGACTTCTGTCCAGGAGGGCGCTCGTTTGGCTTTTAGTGGGCTTTCTGACGTTGCAGGGCATCAGCGTCAGCTTTTCCATGGCTCAAGGCCAGGCGCATGTGCACTTGAAGCCAGTATCGATCCTCGTGCTGGAGGATGGCCGGCGCGCGGGACATCTCACCTCTGAAAACACGCTGTCGCATGAATGGTGGGGTCACAGCCACCAGACCTCCCTGCGGCACCACCACTCGTTGACCGACCCGACGGTCGTGCTTGAGCCCGACGGCGCTGCCCTCACCGCAGCGGACGAGGGCGCACTAACGCATGACTTGGCGATCTCGGCTTTCGTGGCTGTTCTGATGCTCGCTTTCTGGTGGGCACCGGCCAATCTATCGCAGCAGCGCGCGCAGCGGAATCTTTGGCAGCCCTCATTCGTGACGGCTCGCCTGCTTGAGCGACCGCCCCAAGCAGCCTGAGCATTTTGGAAGGCCGAGCGACCCCGCTCGCGCCTTTCACCCTCATGCCGGCACCCTGCTCTGGCCGTTCGCTTAGGCGGCTCGGTCGGCGATTGTTGTGCCGACCGCTTGCGCCTCACACCGCCAACGAGCTGGTGTCAGATCGCGTGATCTCGTATCGGACGTCCAATGAAGTCAATCAGTCTTTTGCGCAGCCGCGCCATCTGCGGCCGTACGGCCATCTTTCTGGCCATCGCCGTACTCTGTCAAACCGCCGCCCAGGCCGGCGGCGAACAGGTCCTTGAAAAGGTCGTCGTGACCGGCTCCAGCACCAATCTTCTCGGCGCCGCCGACTCCGCCAACCAGGGCACCGTCACCCAGAAACAACTCGAGGCGCGCACCGTCTACCGACCCGGCGAGTTGCTCGAGTCCGCGCCCGGGCTCATCGTGAGCCAGCACAGCGGTGAGGGCAAAGCAAACCAGTTCTACCTTCGGGGATTCAACTTGGACCACGGTACGGATCTGCGAACGACGGTCGACGGCATGCTCGTCAACCAACGCTCGCATTCGCATGGTCAAGGCTGGACGGACCTGAACTTTGTCATTCCGGAGCTCGCCACCGGACTGGAATACGAGAAGGGGCCGTACTACGCGAGTGAGGGCGACTTTTCCTCGGCGGGTGCAGTGAGCGTCAGGTATGCCGACAAGCTTGAGCAAGGCATCGCCAGCGTCGGCCTCGGCCAGAACGGCTTTCGCCGGGCGCTGGTTGCAGACTCCCCCAAGCTCGGCGACGGCAACTTCCTCTATGCGCTGGAGGCCATGCATAACGACGGGCCGTTCGCACACCCGGACGACTATCGCAAGCTCAACGGCGTCCTGCGCTACAGCCAAGGCGACGCGGCCGACGGCTTCAATGTCGCCATCATGGGCTATCAGGCGAAATGGAACTCGACCGACCAGATCCCGAAGCGGGCCGTCGATTCTGGCCAGCTGAACCGATTCGACGCGATCGACCCGAGCGACGGCGGAGAGTCGCATCGCTACAGCCTGTCGAGCGCCTGGCACCGCGTTACCGACTCGTCGGCGACGCGCGTCAACGCCTACCTCATCGATTGGCAGCTCAAGCTGTTCTCGAACTTTACGTATTTCCTCGATGATCCCGTGAACGGCGACCAGTTCCATCAGCCGGATCATCGGCGCACGACTGGCGTCAATGCCAGCCACACCTGGCAGATGACCGGACTGGGCAGCGAGTCCGAAAACACAGTCGGCGCGCAGTTCCAGAACGACAACATTTTCAACGGCCTTCTGAGCACCAAGAACCGCCAGATCTTGTCGACGACGCGTCTGGATCACATCGTCGAGACCAGCTTGGGCGTGTACGCGGAAAACGCCACGCGCTGGACCTCCTGGTTCAGAACCGTGGCCGGCGTCCGCGCCGACACTTACCACTTCGACGTCAAAAGCAACATCGCCGAGAACTCGGGCAAGGTGACGGCGAGCATCGCCAACCCCAAGCTCGGTCTGATCTTCGGACCATGGAGCAAGACCGAGTTCTACCTCAACGCGGGCGGTGGCTTTCATAGCAACGACGCGCGCGGAACGACACTGACAGTCGATCCGAAAAGCGGCGATCCGGCGGACAAGGTCTCGCCGCTGGTGAGGTCCAAAGGGTATGAAGCCGGTGTGCGCACGACTCTTTTGCCGGGCTTGCAGACGTCTCTCTCGGTTTACCGGCTGGACTTTGCCTCGGAGCTCGTCTTCCAAGGCGACGCAGGGACCACCCAGCCCGGGCGGCCCAGTCGGCGCACCGGCTTTGAGCTGGCAAACTACTACAAGCTGTCGGACTGGCTGACGATCGATGCCGACCTGGCCTTCGCGCGGGCGAGGTTCCGGGACAACGATCCGGACAACATCGGCTTTCGCATCCCTGGCTCTGTCGAAGGCGTCGCATCGACGGCGATCGCTGTCGATAACCTCGGCCCCTGGTTCGGGGCTCTGCAGTTTCGCTACTTCGGACCACGGCCGTTGATCGAGGACAACAGCGTACGCTCGGCCAGCACCACCACACTCAATGGGCGGGTTGGCTACAAGATCAGCCCGAGCGTCCGCGTTGAGCTCGATGGCTTCAACCTCCTAAATCGCAAGGCGTCTGCAATCGACTACTACTACACGTCGCGGCTTCCGGGGGAGCCTGCTGCGGGCGTCAACGACATTCACTTTCATCCGATCGAGTCGAGGTCCTTCCGGGTCATGGCTGTGATGAACTACTAGCGATCAGAGTGGCGAAAAGCGCTACGGATCCTCCTGGTGATGGTCGGACGTCAGCGAACTTGGAATACCCCGATGGATCGGGACGAGTGATTTCTGGCTCTGACCTTCTCCGCTTTGAATGCTTCGAACGCCATGGCGTCGACCGCGATTTCGCGGTTGGCGACATTCATGGCTGCTTCTGATGGAGCGGCTGTTTTCGCTGCCGCCCTAGCCGGGTCCTTTTGTTTTCGGTGCCAAAAGTGACGGTTCGGGCGCGAGCACTGGCGCGGGATTCGAGGGGCCGACACTCGCAAGTGCTTGTCATGCCTTGAGTTTCTGTTGGTCACTTGAACGGCCGCTGAGGCCCTGTTTGCGTGATCGATTTCAGCCGCTGGCGCTTGTTTTCGCTGCCGTTTGTGACGGCATGATCTGTCCGGCGTATCGCTCAAAGAAGAACCGGAAGACGCCACGCAGGTTGATACCCTCCAGCCGCGTCGGTGCGATGCGCCCGAGCAACTCGGGCGGCACGATCTGACGCCGGTTCGCCCGGCGCGCGACGCAGGGCGAACAATGTGGCCACCTCCAGCGCT
>JAYVVB010000314.1:0-3500 GCA_043787455.1 Rhizobacter sp. | reverse complement strand
ATCCTAGCGCGCGCGTCGACCAGCGCGAGGCGAGGTCGCAGAGCGCCGCGGCGAGCAGGCCCGCGACCACTCCGCTCGCGTGCGCGAACGGCGCGGTGGCGATGTCCCAACCGGCGGGATGACGCAGTGGCTCGCCCCACGGCGCTTCGCTCAGCACCTTGACGACGACGCCGGCGAGCGTCAGCGCGCCGATCGTGCGTCGCGCGCCGCGGCCGTCGACGATCAGCTGCCAGGCCACGCAAGCGACGCCGGCGTGCAGCACGCCCGAGAGGCCACCGTAGCGGAGCAGATCGGGTCGCGCGAGCAGGCCGAGCTGGGTCAACGGCCACGCGACGAGCCAGGCGACGACGGTGCGCATCGGCACTCGCGCGACGCGGCCGAGGGCACCGACGAGCGCGGCGCCGGCGAGATTCGCTGCTAGATGCAGGGCGCTGTAGTGGACGAACGCCGCGCTGATCGCACGCCACGGCTCGGTCGCGGCGAGTGCCGGCTGCCAGTCGAGGATGGGCCGGTCGATCGGAAACGACAGCAGAGCGCCGGCCGACAAAATCGCCGCGACCGCGAGCCAGAGCCTGCCGCGGTCGGGCGAGCCGCGCACCGGCGCTGTCGCCGTCGCCTTCGCGCTCAGGAGAACACGGCGTGCCAGAGCCCGAGGACGGCACGGCTTTGCTCTGCCATCGCCTCGGGTGGCACCTGCGTCGGCTGCTCGTCGAGCCGGGCCCGGTGCTGGACCCGGCGCAGGTCGCGATAGGCATCGGCTGCCGCCGCGCCGACGCCCGGCGCCAGCAGCCCTGCTGCTTCGGCGCGCTGCAGCAGGGCGATATTGCCGACGTCGTCGATCAGCTCGGGATGGCGTGCGCCGTGGCCGAGCACGAGCGCCTGGACTGCGAACTCGACGTCGATCATGCCGCCCGGGCTGTGCTTGATGTCGAAGGCGCCGGCCTTGACGCGATGGGCCGTGCGCACCTTCTCGCGCATCGTCCGCACCTCGTCGAGCAGCGCCGGCAGGTCGCGCGGCGCGGCGAGCACGGCCCGTCGGACCGCCTCGAAGCGCGGCGCGATCCGCTCGAGCCCGGCACACCAGCGCGCGCGTGTGAGGGCCTGGTGCTCCCAGGTCCAGGCGGTGTTGCTGCCGCGGCCGGTCTGGTAGTTCTCGTACGACGTCATCGAGGTCACGAGCAGGCCCGAGTTGCCGTTCGGTCGCAGGGCGGTGTCGATGTCGAACAGCTCGCCCGCGGCGGTGCGCATCGTCAGCCAGGCGATGAGCTTCCTCACGAACGCGCCGTAGATCTCGGCCGCCTTGTCGGGCTCCGTGTCGGCGTCGTCGTAGACGAAGACGAGGTCGAGATCGCTGCCGTAGCCGAGCTCCTTGCTGCCGAGCTTGCCGTAAGCGATGACCGCGAGCTGCGGCTCGGGGCGATGGGCGGTCTTCAGGTGCTGCCACGACCATTGCAGGGCGCAGCAGAGCGTCGCGTCGGCGAGCGCCGACAGGTCGTCCGCGACCTCCTCGACGGTGATGTGGCCCTCGACGTCGCGCACCAGCGTGCGGAAGACCTCGGCGTGATGGGCCCGGCGCAACGTGTCGAGCAGCAGCTCCTCTTCGGCTTGGCCGGAGCGCTCCCAGCCAGCATGGCGCTCGGTGAGCTCGCGTTTGTAGGCTGCGGCGTCGAAGCGGTCGTGCAGCAGGCGCTCGTCGGCCAGCTCGTCGATCACGCCCGGATGCAGCATCAGATAGCGCATCGGCCAGCGCGCGAGCCCGAGCAGCCGGAGCAGCCGGTTCTGCACTTCGGGCCGCTCGGCGAGGAGAGCGAGGTAGCTCTCGCGGCGCAGCAGCGGCTCGATCCAGTCGATGAAGAGGATCGCTGCGGCCGGCGTGCAGCGCTCCTCGGCGATGGCCTGTGCGGCGCGCGTCACCAGCCGCGCCAGGCGCAGCTTGCTATCGTCGCGCAACAGCTTGATCTTCGGCTGCTCGCAGAGCGGTTTGATGCGCGCGGCGAGCTCGGGCGGCAGCTGCGCCAGGAACGACTCGGCGTCGACCGGCTGCGGCAGCGGCCCGCAGGACCGGCAGCCGCCCGGACCGCCGGGCGAGCGGCCGTCGTGCAGGAGCAGGTCGAACTCGTCGGCGACGAATTCGCGCGCCTCGCCGAGCCGGTCGAGCAGGGCGCAGCTGCCGAGCGCGCCGTCGGGCTCGAGGCTCGCGGCGATCCAGGCGAGGTCGCCGTCCTGCGTCGGCAAGACGTGCGTCTGCTGGTCGTCCAGGTACTGGATGCGATGCTCGATCCGGCGCAGCAGGGTGTAGGCCGCGGCCAGGCGCTGGGCGCTGGCACGACGCATGAGGCCGCCGGCGGCGAGTTTGTCGAGCGCCTTCAGCGTCGAGCGCGTGCGGATCTCGGGGAACTGGCCGCCGCGAACGACCAGGAGCAGCTGGACGATGAATTCGATCTCTCGGATGCCGCCGCGCGAGAGCTTGACGTCGTTGGCGCGCTCGGGTCGGCCGGCGGCGCGTCGCTGCGCTTCGTCGCGCACCTTGACGTGCAGCTGGCGCAGGCCTTCGAACACGCCGTAGTCGAGGTAGCGCCGATAGACGAAGGCGGTGACGAGGGAGCGCAGCGGGATCGCGCGTCCGCTCTCGACGCTCGCGCGCGGCGCGACGACGCGGCTCTTCAGCCACGCGAATCGCTCCCACTCGCGGCCGTGCGCCTGCAGGTATTCCTCGAGCATCGCCAGGCTGATGACCGGCGGGCCCGAGTTGCCGTTGGGCCGAAGCGCCAGGTCGACGCGAAAGACGAAGCCGTCCTCGGTGATTTCGCCGATAAGCGTGTAGAGGCCGCGGGCGACCTGCGAGAAGTACTCGTGGGCGCTGATCGACTCTGCTCCGTCGGTGCTGCCGCCGGACTCGTAGACATAGATCAGGTCGATGTCGGACGAGACGTTGAGCTCGCGCGCGCCGAGCTTGCCCATGCCGACGATCCAGAAGTCGATGCGCTGGCCTTCGGCGTCGCGCGGCACGCCGAAGCGCGCGTCCTGGTCGGCGAGGGTGCGCGCGAGGGCGAGCTCGAGCGTGGCCTCGGCCAGATCGGTCATCGTCTGCGTCACGTCGGCGAGGCTGGCGCCCTGCTCGACGTCGAGCACGGCGAGCCGCTCGAGCGTAAGTTGACGCGCGATGCGCAGCGCGCTGGCGAGGCCCGCGCCACGCGCCTGGAGGCGCTCGACCAGCGCGACGATCGCCGCTCGGTCGGGCCAGCCGGCGGGCAAGAGACCGAGCTCGTCCGCGTAGCGGCGGCGGATGCGCTGGACGAATCGGCTGTGCAACGCGCTCGCGGGCTCGCCAAGCGGAACCGGCAGCGGGTGTGAAAGAGGAGCGAACTCGGCGCCGACGTGCGGAGAACCCATCGCTCGGCTCAGGGTCTGTGCTAGATTGAACCGACCGGCGCGAGGCGTCGATGCAGCCTCGGTCGCGACAGGGTTCGCGTGACGGCCCGTCGATTGCAATGCCGACT
>JAYVVB010000313.1:0-2717 GCA_043787455.1 Rhizobacter sp. | reverse complement strand
GTGGCGCGGTCCGGCCACCGTGATCCAGCCCGACGGCAGCCGGCTCGCCTTCACCCAGACCGAGCGCATCGGACCGCTCCTCGGCGGCTCGATCCGCGTCATCGAGGGCCGGGGCTACGACGACGCCGGCGCGGTCCGCTTCAACGCTTTCGGCATCGTCTCCTTCGACCCTGCCACGCGCAGCTATTCGCTCCATTCGCACGCGCAAGGCCACGTCGGCGACTTCGCATTCGTGCCGACCGGCGACGGCTATCGCTGGGAGATCCCGCTCGGCCCGGCGACGATCCGCTACATCGCGACGGTCAAGGACGGCGAGCTGTACGAGGTCGGCGAGCGGATCGTCGCCGGACGCGCGCCGCTGCGGATCTTCGAGATGCGCCTCAAGCGCATCGGCGACGTCGACTGGCCGGCGGCCGGCGCCGTCAGCCCGAAGTAGGACCACCCATGACGAGGGGCGCCTCTCGGCGCCCCTCGACTTTGTGCTTCGGCTCTCGCCTGCGCGACGCTTGCGTCGCTGTCTCCTCGCTGACCTTGTCTTTCCCCGAGCAGGCACCAAGCAGGTGCCAGTTCGAGAGGCCGCACTCTAGCGGGCGCTCCGAAACGAGGCACGAGGGCTTTCCCGATGCGTGCGATCGCAAGGTCCCATGCCTTACGTGACGCCGGGCAGCGTCATGACGATCCGGGTGCCGCGACCCGGATCGCTCTGCACGCTGACGTCGCCGCCATGCAGCTCGACGATGCGCTTGACGATCGCCAGGCCGAGACCGCGACCGCCGTCGGCGGTTGCCGGAGCCACGGTCGAGCGGCTTTGGTAGAAGCGGTCGAAGAGGTGCGGCAGGTCGGCCGCGGCGATGCCCGGCCCATCGTCGGCGACGCTCACCTCGACCCTGCCGTCGCGTGCCTCGGCGGCGAGCGTGACGGTGCTGCCGGGGCCGCAGAACTTGAGTGCGTTGTCGACGAGGTTGGCGACGGCGCGCTCGAACAGCTCGACGTCGAGCCGGGCGCGCGGGGTCGCCGGCGCGCCGGGAGCATCGGATGCTTCGGGCGCGGCCGGCGTGCGCAGGCGGACGCCCTGACGCGCGGCGCGTTCGGCGAAGCGAAGAGCAATGTCGTCGAGCAGTTCGCCGGCGTCGACCGCCTCTGCGCGCAGCGCGAACTCGGGCTCGTCGAGCTTGGCGAGGTCGCCGAGCGACTGCACCATGCGTGCGGCGTTGCGGGTGTTGCGCAGCGCGATCTCGACCAGGCGCCGGTCCTCGTCGCGCGCCGCGTCCGACTGCCAGCGGCCATCGAGCGTCTCCAGGCATGCGACCGTCGCGGTCAGCGGCGAGCGCAGGTCGTGTGAGAGATTGCTCACGCCTTCGCGCCGGAAGTGATCGACCCGGCGCAGGGCATTCCACTGGCGCCGGCAGATGTCGAGCAACATCTCGAAGGCGCTCGTCAGCTGGCCGAACTCGTCCTTCGTCGGCCCCGGCAGGGCGCTGCCCGGCGCGATCGCGAGGCCTTCGGCCAGGCCGCGCTGCGAGAGCGTCGCGACCGCCCGCGTCAGTCGGCGCAAGGGCTTCGTGACGGTGGCGATGATGAGCGCGGCGAGCAGCGTCGTCAGGGCGACGGCGGCGAGCACGGCGCCGAGCGCGGGCCGCGCGAAGCTGCTGCGCAGCACGTCCCATCGTCCCTCGGGTAGCTGCTGGGTATGCAGCACGAGGTAGAGGTAGCCGGCCTCGCGCGTGCCGCCCGCCACGGCCGCGCGGCGCACCGGCTTGGCGACGACGACGGCGCCGGCGTCCATGCGCTCCGGGTCGTCGCCCATCACATACGAGGCGTCCCTTTGCTCAATCGATTCGCGCACCGGCGCCAGCGCCACGCGCGTGCCGAGCTTGAGCGGTGTCGGGCCGGTCTTGGCGAGCACCATGCCCGCGCGGTCGAGGAGGTAGAGCTCGGTGTCGGGCTCGAAGAGAACGAGCGCGCGCAGCCAAGCCTGGAAGGCGGCCGCGTCCTTCTCGTGCATGTCGAAGATGTTGTCGTACATGCCGACGACGCGGCCGAGGAAGCCCATGCCGCGCCGGTACGCGGTCTCGTTCTCGAAGCGCTGGAACGCGAAAACGACGGTCGCGACGACGAGCAGCGCCGTCAGCAGCCCGGTCGTGAAGATCGTCAGCGCCAGCTTGAGGCGAACGCTCATTGCGCGGGCCGACGGCTCGTCACGACGGACTGTCCCGCATCTTGTAGCCGGCGCCGCGCACGGTGAGGATGAGTTCGGGCCGCATCGGGTCGGCCTCGAGCTTGGCGCGCAGACGATTGATGTGCGTCGTCACCGTGTGCTCGTAGCCGTCGTGGGTGTAGCCCCAGACCGCGTTGAGCAGCTGGCCGCGCGAGAACACATGGCCGGGATGCGAAGCGAAGTGGAGCAGCAGGTCGAACTCGAGCGCGGTGAAGTCGAGCAGCTCGTCGCGAAAGCGAACCTGGCGCTTGGCAGGAAGGATTTCGAGCTCGCCGTTGCGAACGGCGCGCGGCCCGGCGTTGCCGGCCGACTGCGCCGCGCGCAGCAGGTCGGCGCGCCGCAGCAGCGCCTTGACGCGCGCGAGCAGCTCGGCGAGCGAAAACGGCTTGGTGAGGTAGTCGTCGGCGCCCAGCTCAAGGCCCAGGACGCGATCGAGCTCGGTCGACTTCGCGGTCAGCATCAGGATCGGTGTGCTGCGACCGCGCGCGCGCAGCGCCTT
>JAYVVB010000312.1:0-9465 GCA_043787455.1 Rhizobacter sp. | reverse complement strand
GTCCGGCGCCGTGCGGCAACGGGCGTGCCCGTCACACGGTAGGACGATGCGCCGCGAGCAGGCCGACCATCGTTCGGGCGTTGCGCTGGCCCTGGTCTTCCATGTTGTTGTTGAAGATCACGTGGGTCTGCAGCGCCGTCAGCGCCAGCCGTTCGAGGCGCCGCACGAGCTCGGCGAGCTCACCCTCGGGATAGTCGTAGTTGAAGCGATCAGAGGCAGAGGTCGCGCCCTTGATGTTCCAGGTCTTTGAATTTCTGCCGTGCAAACGCAGGAGTGCAATGCGGGGATGGGTCGCCTCCCAGACCGCGGGCACGCTGTTCGAGAAGCCCTGCGGCCCGTCGACGACCGTGTGCGCCACGCCCATCTCGCGCAGGAAAGCGATCGTCGCGCGCGTCTCGTCGGCATTCGCGAACCAGCTGCGGTGGCGAAACTCGACCGAGAGATCGTGGCCGGCCATGCGATCTACGCAGTGCTCGACTTGGGCCCGTCCGGCAGCGTCGGCCGTCACCCAGGGCGGGAACTGGAAGTGGACGAGGCCGAGCCGGCCCGCGGCGCGCAGCGGCAGCAGCGCCTCGCGAAAGCGCTGCCAGAGCTCGCGCTGGATCTCGGCCGGCACGCCGCCGTAGAACAGCGCCGGCGCGGTCGCGCCGCCGAGGGCATCGCGGAGATCGGCGTGCAGCACCCTGGGCTCGGTCTGATGGCCGGTGAAGAGCCGAAACGCCTTCACATTCATGACGAAGCCTTCGGGCGTGCGCTCGACCCAGAGCTGCGCCGTCTGCGGCGTCGGCATCGCGTAGTAGCTCGAATCGACCTCGACGATCCGGAACTGCGACGCGTAGTAGCGCAGCCGTCCCTCGGCCGTCGACGCGCCCTTCGGATAGAACCGACCGCAGGCGATGAGCGTCTTGTCGGTCCACGACGCGGTGCCGACGCGGATGCGCGCGATGGCGTCGCTCGGGGCTTCGCTCAACGTCGTCGCGTCCACCATGCTTCGACGCGCAACGCTCGCTAGACCACGGCCTTGAAGTGCTTGCTGAGCTTGATGCCCTGGCCCTGGTACGACGATTTCGCGCCCTGACCGTAGAGGATCGATGGCGTCGCCGTGAGCCGCTCGTAGGCGAGACGGCCGACGAGCTGGCCGTGCTCGAGCACGAACGGCACTTCGTACGAGCGCACCTCGAGCACCGCGCGCGAGCCTTCGCCGCCGGCGTCGGTGTGGCCGAAGCCGGGATCGAAGAAGCCCGCGTAGTGGACGCGGAACTCGCCGACCAGCGTGTCGTAGGCGATCATCTCCGCGGCGAATCCGGGCGGCACGCGCACCGCTTCCTGCGAGGCGAGGATGTAGAACTCGGCCGGGTCGAGGATCAGGCCGCCGCGCCGCGGCGCATGCACCGGCTCCCAGTAGTCGGCGACGTCGTAGTGACCGATGCGGTCGATGTCGACGAGGCCCGCGTGGCTCCTAGCCTTGTAGCCGATGACCCCGCCCGACTGCCGGCCGACGAGGTCGACGCGCACCGGCACGCCGTTGACGATCTCGACCGAGGCGCCGTCGGCGGGCTGGTCGTCCGGCAGCTGCACCAGACCGTGCTCCTGCTGCAGCCGCTTCATGAAGCCGTCGCTCGCGATCGGCTTGCCGCGGCGCAGGCGCAACTGGCTGAGGCGCGAGCCCTTGCGCACGAGAACGCTGAAGGTGCGCGGCGAGACCTCGGCGTAGAGCATGCCGCTGTACTGCTCCTTCACCTGGTCGAAGGCGGTGCCGTGGTCGGTGATCAGGCGGGTGAAGATGTCGAGCCGCCCGGTCGAGCTCTTCGGGTTGCCCATCGCCGAGGTGCGATGGCGCAGGTCGAGGCCCTCGAGCAGCGGGATGATGTAGACGCAGCCCTTCTCGAGCACGCCGCCCGCGCTGATGTCCATCTCGTGCATCGCGAACTCGTCGAGCTTGGCCCTGACCGTGCCCTTGCCGGGCAGGAAACTGGCGCGGACGCGGTAGGCGATCGGGCCCAGGCGCAGGTCGAGGCTGGCGGGCTGGAACTGGTCGTCGGCGATCGGCTCGAGGGCGAAGATCTCCTTGCGCAGCACGAGTGCCTTCAGCTCCTGGCATGGCAGGATGCCGGTCGAGTGGGATCGCTCGCCGTCATCGGCATCGGGCTTCGATGCCGTCACGCGACGCGGGTCGCCGACGGGCATGGAGGCCTCGCCGATCAGGTCGAAGCCGGCGGTGTCGGGTGTCGTGGTCATGGGTCGGCGATCAGGGCGAACCCAGTCTAAGCGAGCGCCATTGCGTCGCGCCGGCGCCGCCGATCGCCGCGCAGCAAGAAGAGGGCGATGCCGAGGTTGAGCAGGTTCCAGGCGATGCCGTTGAGGAAGGCGGCGTGGTACGAGCCGGTGAGATCGAAGATCCTCCCGGACATCCAGCCGCCGAGCGCCATGCCGAAGAGCGTGAACATCAGGACCGTGCCGACACGCGCGCCCGCTTCGGCGGCGGGGAAGTGCTCGCGCACGATGATCGCGTACGACGGCACGATGCCGCCCTGGAACAGGCCGAAGAGCGCCGCGACGACGTAGAGCGAGGCGAGCGAGTCGAACGGCAGGAAGAGGACGAGCGCCGTGCCCTGCAGCAGCGAGCCGAGGAGCAAGGTGCGCAAGCCGCCGATGCGGTCGCAGATCGCGCCCGAGACGAGCCGGCTGACGATCCCGGCGCCGAGCATCAGCGAGAGCATCTGCGCGCCGCGCGCCGCGCCGTAGCCGAGGTCGCCGCAGTAGGCGACGATGTGGACCTGCGGCATCGCCATGGCGACGCAGCAGGCGACGCCGGCGATGCAGAGCAGCGTCTGCGCCGAGTTCATCGACAGGCCGAACGGTCGCGCCGATGGCCGCGGTGCGCCGGCACGGGTCGCCGGCTCGGCGACGTCGAGGGCCGGCGGCCTGCCGCGCATGAAGAGCGCGAGCGTCGCCATGACGACAGCCGTGAACACGCCCAGGCCGATGTAGGTCTGGCGCCAGCCGACGGCTTCGACGAAATGCTGGACGATCGGCGGCCAGATCGCGCCGGCGATGTAGTTGCCGCTGGCGCAGATCGCGACCGCGATGCCGCGCCGGCGCAGGAACCAGAGCGAGGTGTCGGCGACGAGCGGCGCGAAGCTCGCCGAGCTGCCGACGAGGCCGAGCAGGACGCCGTGGACGATGGCGAAGCTCCAGATGTCGCGCGAGAGTCCGGCGGCGACGAAGCCGATGCCGAGCCCGGCCGCGCCGATCAGGAGCGGCAGGACGATGCCGCGCCGGTCGGCGAGCCGCCCCATCAGGACGCCGCCGATGCCGAAGCCGACCATCAAGAGCGTGTACGGCAGCGACGCGTCGGCACGGGCGACGGCGAACTCGGCCTGCACGCTCGGCAGGACGACGGCAACGACGTACATCGCGCTGCTGCCGACGGTCATCAGCGTCACGGCGACGGCCAGGCGCCCCCAGGCGTAGCGCGAATCGACGAAGGGGACATGCACGGACATCGCCGGGATTGTGCTCACGACGATGGCCGCTCCCGCTGGGGAATGAACCCGTGGCGCTCGCGGTATCACAAGGGCCTGTCCTGTTCACGGAGGTCTGCATGCGCCACTCGTCGCTCGTCACGCGGCTCGCCCGCCTCGTCCCGCTCGTCGTTGTCGGCGCGATCGCGCTGACCGCGACCAGCCTCGCTGCGGCCGGGCCCAAGGCCTACGTCGGTAACTTCAAGGACTCGACCGTCAGCGTCATCGACACCGTCACCGGCGCGGTCGTCGCGACCGTGCCCGTCGTCGCCGGACCGCACGGCATGACCGTCAGCCCGGACGGCAAGCTCGTCTACGTCACCGGCGAAGGCTCGAGCGCATGAGCGTCATCGCTCCATGCGGGGTACGGTCACGGTCCAACCCTGAACCGTCGGCAGTCTCTACCGGCGCTCGGCGGCGATCTCGCTCGCCGCTTCGTCGAGCAAGACCTCGAGCTGGTTCGGCTCGACCGGCTTGAGCAGGTGATGTCGATAGCCGGCGGCGAGGCTCTTCTGCCGGTCCGAGAGCATGCCGAAGCCGCTCATCGCGATCGCATAGGGAGGCGCCCGGTCGCCGAGCGCAAAGAGCAGCTCCCAGCCGCTGCCGTCGGGCAGGCCGATGTCGGAGATCAGCACGTCCCAGTCGCCGGAACCGGCGTCATCGATCGCCTCGCTCATCGTCGCCGCCGCCTGGACGCGGTGGCCGAGCTGCTCGAGCAGCAGGCCGAGGAGGAAGCGGGTGTCGTCGTGGTTCTCGACGATGAAGATGCGCAGCTTCGCTTTCGAATCGGGGTTCGCCGTCGTCGCGCCGGAAGTGGAGGTGAAGCTCATGGCAGGATCACCCTCATCAGACGAGCGGAAGGGTGATGGTGAAGGTGGCACCGTGGCTGCGTCCGCCGCTGGCGGCGATGAGCGCGCCATGGTGGGCGTCCACCGTGGCTTTAGCAATCGCGAGGCCCAGCCCCAGGCCGCCGAATTCGCTCGTCACCCACGCTCCTTCCTGGGCGAAGGCGTCGAAGATCAGCGCCAGCGCTTCGGCCGAGATGCCGATGCCGTTGTCGGCGACGACGAGGACGAAGTGACCGTCAACGTTGCGGGTCGCGACCTGGACCTCGCCCTCGTTCGGCGTGAACTTGGAGGCGTTCTTCAAGATGTTCCAGACCACCTGCTGCAGCCGCGACGCGTCGCCCGGAACGACGTGGCGACCGGCCTTCAGCGACAGCCCGAGGCGCTGTCGCTTGGCCACGAAGTCGGTCTCGCACAAGCTCGCGGCGGCGCTGATGACCTCATGCATGTCGGTCTCCTCGCGTGCCATCTCGAGCTTGCCGCTCGAGATCCGCGTCACGTCGAGGAGGTCGTCGATCAGCGTCAGCTCGGCCTTGACGTTCCTACGGATCAGCTCGACCATGTCACGCACCGAGCTCGGCAGCTCGACGTCGCGCTCGAGCGCGTGCAGCGCCATCACCACCGGCGTGAGCGGCGTGCGCAGCTCGTGCGAGAGGATGGCGAGGAAGCGGTCCTTGGCGTGGTTGGCGGCCTCGGCCTCGGCGCGCGCGCGCCGGTTCTCGACGAGCGCCAGGACGAGCTCGGCGCGGCTGGTCTCGAGCGCTTGCGCGGCGGCGCGCAGATAGGTCTGGTCGCGAAATATCTTCAAGAGGCCGATCGGCGCGCCCACGCCGTGGGCGCGCATCGCTATCATCACGCCGCGGCCCCAGAAGCGGCTGCCGTCCTTGCGGCGGTGCCAGCGCTCGTCTGCCGCGCGGCCGTCGGCCAGAGCCTGCCCGGACTCGCGTTCGGGCGCGCCGTCCGCGCGATCCTCGGCGACGAAGATGATGTCGGCCGGCAGGCCCAGGACCTCTTCCTCGGAGTACCCGGTGAGTTCGCGCGCGCCGCTGTTCCAGGTCTGGACGCGGCGATCGAGGTCCATCGACACGATCGCGTACTCGCGCGCGTTCTCGACGACGAGGCGAAGCCGCTCCAGCTCATCGACCGGATCGGCCGCGGCAGTCCTGCGCGCCCGGACGCCCGCGTCGGGGCCGTTGGCGGGAACGATCGGAGGCGCGGCGCGCCGTTCATCTGAAGAATCCATGTCGTCAGAAACGGTCTTGGCAACCGGGCGGCCAGGCGACAGGACCCGGCGTCGGTTCTGCGCTCCCCCGAGCCGCACCGAACGGCCTGGCGCCGGCACAAGTCCGCGGCCGCGGGCGCAACAAGTGCACGGCGCCGGGTCCAACGCGCTACGATGGTCGGGCACCAACGCCAACATGAACCTGGTCGAGAAAATCTTCGCCGCCGTGATGGTGGCGGTGTGCGTACTGCTTCTCTTGCGCATGCTCCTCAAGCCACGCTCGCGCGCGCGCGTCGACGCGGCCGTGCGGCGCGGCAGCGATCGCTGGAGTCGACGAATGCATCGGTTCGTCGCCTGGCCCGCGGCCGAAGCACGGGCCCGGCGCGAAGCGAAGGAGGCGATCCAACGCGCGCGCCGGTCGGCGATCGAGCGCGACGGCAACGTCTATCGGCCAAAGGCCTTCAAGGGCAAGCGGCGCGACCTGCACTGACCCTTGCCAGCGTTCGCCGCGCGGGCGAATTTCGACCTCAGCCGCGCAAGGTGCGGTTGAAAAACGCCACCGTCCGCTGCCAGGCTTGGCCCGCGGCCTCGGCATCGAAGCGCGGCGTCGTGTCGTTGTTGAAGCCGTGCTGCGTGCCCGGGTACTTGAAAGCCTCGAAGCGCTTGCCGGCGGCCTTCAGCGCGGCCTCGTAGGGCGGCCAGGTCTTGTTCACGAAGTCGTCGGTGTCGGCGAACATCAGGAGCAGCGGCGCCTGGATCGCAGCCACGCTCTCGCTCGCCGGCGCCGGCCCGTAGAAGGGCACTGCGGCAGCGAGGTCGGGCACGCGCGTGGCGAGGAAATTGGTCATGCCACCGCCCCAACAGAAGCCCACCGCGCCGACCTTGCCGTTGCCGCCCGGGACGATCTTCAGATAGCGCACCGCAGCGAGCATGTCTTCGCGCGTCTTCGCCTGATCGAGCTTGCCGAAGAGGTCGCGCGCCTTGTCCTCGTCGCCGGGATAGCCGCCGAGCGGGAACAGCGCATCAGGCGCGAAGGCGATGAAGTTGTCGACCGCGAGCCGGCGCGCGATGTCCTCGATGTGCGGATTGAGGCCGCGGTTCTCGTGCGTGACGATGACCAGCGGCCAGCCGCCGGCCGGCGCCCTGCCCGCGGGCTTGACGAGGTAGCCGCGGCCCGTGCCGTTGCCCTGCGGCGACGGGAAGTCGACGCTCGTGGCGACGATGCGCGGATCGCTGCGCGGCACCTGCTCGGCCGCGGCGAAGTTCGGGCTGAGGGCTTCGAGCAGCGTCGCCGCCGTGACGCCGCCGACGGCGAAGCGCGAGGCGCCGTCGAGGAAGCCGCGCCGGTCGATGGCGCCGTGCACGTAGCGGTCGAAGAGCTGGAGGACTTCGGGTGCGAAGTCGTCGGCGGTGAGCTTCTTGGTCGGAGCGGTCATGGTCGATGTCGTCGAAGCCTGGGGAGCGGCGGGTTTTAACCCGGTCGCGCGACCCCGCGACCACCAGGGTCGCCTGTGCTAGCGTGACGTCCGATGCGTTTGCGTCTGCCCGACCTCCTCTCGAGCCGCAAGGGGCGCCTGGCGGCGTTCTTCCTGCTTTACGTCACCGAAGGCATCCCGCTCGGCTTCACGGCCATCGCGATCGCCGCGCAGATGCGCCGCCAGGGCGTCGGCCCGGCGGCGATCGGCGCTTTCGTCGGCTCGCTCTACCTGCCGTGGGCGTTCAAGTGGGCCGTCGGCCCCTTCGTCGATACGATCTCGTCGGACCGCTTCGGCCGCCGCCGCACCTGGATCTTCCTGATGCAGATCGGCATGATCGCGACCCTCTTCGCGGCGATGGGGATCGACTTCGTCAATCAGATCGCCCTGTTCACGGCGGTCATCTTCCTGCACAACGCCTTCGCGGCGACGATGGACGTCGCCATCGACGCGCTCGCCGTCAACGTCCTGCCCGAGAACGAGCGCGGCTCGGCGAACGGCTTCATGTTCGCGGGCGCGTCCGTCGGCCAGGTGGTCGGCGGCTCGGGTGTGCTCTTCCTCACCGCGGTGATGCCGTTCGCGACAACCTACTTCTTCGTCGCCGCGAGCATCTTCGCGATCACGCTCTTCGTCGTCCTGCCGCTGCGCGAGAAGGCGATGACCGCCGCCGAGGCGAAGATCCATGCCGCCCGCAGCATCGTCGATGAGCTCAAGCGCTTCGTGCGCGAAGCCTGGCTCGCGTTCACCGGCTCGCGCGCGGCGCTGGTCGGCGTGCTCGCGGCGCTCCTCCCCGCGGGCGCCTACGCGCTCAGCCTGGCGCTGCAGTCGAACCTCGCCGTCGAGCTGGGCCTGGACGACAACGCGATCGCCCAGCTCAACTTCGTCTCGCTGTTGATCTACGCGCCGTTCTGCATCTTCGGCGGCTGGCTCTCCGACCGCTTCGGCCGCCGCCGCACGCTCGCCCTCTTCGTCTTCCTCACCGTCGTGCCGACGCTGTGGCTCGCCTGGACGATGTGGAACGCCGGCTGGATCATGCCGATCGACATCAACGCGCCGAACCGGCCCCGTCCGTCGACGCTGCTGCTTTACACCTTCTGGGCGACGGTCATCGTCTACAACATCTTCCAGGGCCTGTACTACGGCATCCGCACGGCCCTTTACATGGACATCACGACGCCCGCGGTCGCGGCGACGCAGTTCACCGCGTACATGGCGATGCTCAATCTCTGCATCTCGTACACCTCTTGGTGGCAGGGCATCGCGGTCGAGCGCATCGGCTATCCGTCGACGCTGATCCTCGATTCGGTGGTGGGCCTGTTCGGCCTCCTCCTGCTGCCGCTGATGCGGCCGCCAAAGCTCAAGACGGCGACTGCGGTCGCCGCCGCGGCCTGATCGCGCAGGGGCTCACGGTGAGGGCCGCCGCTACTCGATCGCCTTGACGATGTCCTCGACGACCTTCTTGGCGTCGCCGAAGACCATCATCGTCTTGTCCATGTAGAAGAGCTCGTTGTCGAGGCCGGCGTAGCCCGGGGCCATCGAGCGCTTGTTGACGATGATCGTCTTGGCCTTGTAGGCCTCGATGATCGGCATGCCGTAGATCGCGCTGCCCTTGGTGTGCGCGGCGGGGTTGACGACGTCGTTGGCGCCGAGGATGACGGCGACGTCGACCTGGCCGAGCTCGCCGTTGATGTCCTCCATCTCGAACACCTGGTCGTACGGCACCTCGGCCTCGGCGAGCAGCACGTTCATGTGGCCGGGCATCCGGCCGGCCACCGGGTGGATCGCATACTTCACCGAAATGCCCTTGGCGGTGAGCTTGGCGGCCAGCTCCTTGACGGCGTGCTGGGCACGCGCGACCGCGAGGCCATAGCCCGGCACGATGACCACCGACTCCGCATTGCCGAGGACGAACGCGGCGTCGTCGGCGCTGCCGGTCTTCACCGGCCGCTGCTCCGCCTTCGCGCCGCCCGCGGGTCCCGCTTCGCCACCGAAGCCGCCGAGGATGACGTTGAAGAACGAGCGGTTCATCGCCTTGCACATGATGTAGCTCAGGATCGCGCCCGAGCTGCCGACGAGCGAGCCGGCGATGATGAGCATCGCGTTGTCGAGCGAGAAACCGATACCGGCGGCGGCCCAGCCCGAATAGCTGTTGAGCATCGAGACCACGACCGGCATGTCGGCGCCGCCGATCGGGATGATGATCAGGACGCCGAGCACGAAGGCGATCGCCAGGACGAGGTAGAAGTCGACCCGGCTCTCCGTGTGCGTGTAGCCGGCGATGAAGACGAGCATCGCGATGGCGAGCGCGAGATTCAGCCAGTGCTGGCCGGAGAAGCTGACCGGCGCGCCCTGGAAGACCCGGATCTTGGACTTGCCCGAGAGCTTGCCCCAGGCGATCA
>JAYVVB010000311.1:0-4353 GCA_043787455.1 Rhizobacter sp. | reverse complement strand
CGTCAAGCTCATCAACCCCATCGCCATGGAAGAAGGCCTGCGCTTCGCCATCAGAGAAGGCGGCAGAACCGTCGGCGCCGGCGTGGTCGCGAAAATCCTGGAGTAAGCCAGAGCATTGAGTCCGGAGGGGCGTAGCTCAATTGGCAGAGCGCTGGTCTCCAAAACCAGAGGTTGGGGGTTCGATGCCCTCCGCCCCTGCCACCGGCAGGTCCAAAAGATAGCAAGCAAGACTGAAGACTCCCGCCGCGGCGACTGACAGCACGTCCGGCAACGATCACATATGGCCAACCCCACCTCACCTCCCGTCGAGACCGTCACGACAGGCGCCGACAAGGCGAAGCTCGCTGCCGCGGCTGCATTCGTCGTCGCCGCTGTCGTCGTGTTCTATGCGCTCGGGCAACAGGACCTGTGGCTGCGCGTCGTCGCGCTCCTCGTGCTGATGATCGTCGCCGTCGCGACCTTCTTCACCTCGGAGCCCGGCAAGCAGCTCATCGCATACGGCCAGGACTCGATCCGTGAAGTGAAGAAAGTCGTCTGGCCGACCCGCAAGGAAGCGCTGCAGATGACCGGCTACGTGTTCGCCTTCGTCGTCGTCATGGCGCTTTTTCTCTGGCTCACCGACAAGACGCTCGAGTGGCTGCTGTACGACCTCGTTCTCGGCTGGAAGCGCTAAGGAGCATCACATGACTGCAACGAGCGAAGCCGCCGCCGTCACCCCCGAATCATTCGCCGCGACCCCGGGCAAGCGCTGGTACGTGGTGCATGCGTACTCGGGCATGGAAAAGGCCGTCGAGCGCAACTTGCGCGAGCGCATCGACCGCTCCGAGTTGAAGGAGAAGTTCGGCCGCATCCTGGTGCCGATGGAAGAGGTCGTCGAGCTCAAGAACGGCAAGAAGTCCGTCAGCGAGCGGCGCTTCTTCCCGGGCTACGTGCTGGTCGAGATGGAGATGGGCGACGACTCCTGGCACCTGGTGAAGCACACGAGCAAGGTCACGGGCTTCGTCGGCGGCGCGAAGACGCGGCCTTCGCCGATCTCCGAAGCCGAAGTGATGAAGATCGTCTCGCAGATGCAGGAAGGCGTGGAAAAGCCGCGCCCGAAGGTGCAGTGGGAAGTGGGCGAGCTGGTCCGCATCAAGGAGGGCCCGTTCACCGACTTCAACGGCTCGGTCGAGGACGTCAACTACGACAAGTCCAAGGTCCGCGTCGCGGTCACGATCTTCGGCCGCGCCACGCCGGTCGAGCTCGATTTCGCCCAGGTCGAGAAAGCCTGATTCACTGGCGGGAGACGGATGCCACCCGGCGTCTTCCGCCCGTTCGAGTTTTCCGGGTGGCACGACGAGGAGCCGAGCAGGTTCGCCCTGCAACGCGTTTGAACTCGACAAAGGAAATTCATGGCAAAGAAAATCGTCGGCTTCATCAAGCTGCAAGTGCCCGCCGGCAAGGCGAATCCTTCGCCGCCGATCGGCCCGGCGCTCGGCCAGCGCGGACTCAACATCATGGAGTTCTGCAAGGCCTTCAACGCGCAGACCGCGGGCATGGAGCCGGGCCTCGTGCTGCCGGTCGTCATCACCGCGTTCGCCGATAAGTCGTTCACTTTCATCCTCAAGACGCCGCCGGCCTCGGTGCTGATCAAGAAGATCCTGAAGCTGGAAAAGGGCTCGGCCCGCCCGCATCTCGACAAGGTCGGCAAGCTCACGCGCGGCCAGGTCGAGGAGATCGCCAAGGCCAAGCAGCGTGACCTCACCGGCTCCGACCTGGAGGCCGCCGTCCGAACCGTCGCCGGCACCGCGCGCTCGATGGGCATCACCGTGGAAGGAGTGGTCTGACCATGGCCTCCGAAAACAGCAAGGGCAAGCTCACCAAGCGCCAGAAGGCCGTCGCAGGCAAGGTCGACAGCACCAAGCTCTATCCGCTCGACAACGCACTCGCGCTCATCAAGGAATTCGCGACCGCGAAATTCGACGAGTCGATCGACGTTGCCGTCCAGCTCGGCATCGACGCCAAGAAGTCCGACCAAGTCGTCCGCGGCGCGGTCGTGATGCCGAGTGGCACCGGCAAGACCAAGCGCGTCGCCGTGTTCGCCCAGGGCGCCAAGGCCGAAGAGGCCAAGGCCGCCGGTGCCGACATCGTCGGCATGGAAGACCTCGCCGCCGAGATCAAGGCTGGCAAGATGGACTTCGACGTCGTCATCGCTTCTCCCGACACGATGCGCGTCGTCGGCACGCTCGGCCAGATCCTGGGGCCACGCGGCCTGATGCCGAACCCCAAGGTCGGCACGGTCACGCCCGACGTCGCCCAGGCGGTTCGCAACGCCAAGGCCGGCCAAGTGCAATTCCGGGTCGACAAGGCGGGCATCGTCCACGCCACGATCGGCCGGCGCTCGTTCGAGTCCGACAAGCTGGTCGCGAATTTGCGTGCCCTGATCGAGGCGCTCAACAAGGCCAAGCCGGCGTCGAGCAAGGGCATCTATCTGAGGAAGGTGGCGCTGTCGTCGTCGATGGGCGTCGGCGCCCGCGTCGACATGGCATCGATCAACGCCCAGGCCGGCGCGGCCTGATCGCAACGAGAAGGCTGTCGCCGAAGGGCGGCAGCCGAAGAGATGGTGGGCCGAGTCGCCCGGGCAACCGGACGACTCGGGTCATCGAAGACCGCTGGTGCCGCCTCCTGACCGGGGCGTCTTAATGGCCAGCGCAGATGGCGGTCCCGCCGAAGAGGATGAGGTCCTGTTCGGAAGGTCGCTGAACCGATGCGCGGCGCCTCAAAGCGCCACGCATGACGAAAGGAGGGACTCTTGAGTCTCAATCGCAACGAGAAACAGACCGTGGTGACGGATGTGGCGGCCCAGGTGGCCCGCTCGCAGACGCTCGCTCTGGCCGAGTACCGTGGCCTGACCGTCGAACACCTCAACGCGCTGCGCAAGACGGCACGCGAGAAGGGCGTCTATCTTCACGTGCTGAAGAACACGCTCGCTCGCCGTGCAGTCAAGGGCACTCCGTTCGAAGTGGCGGCTGACAGCATGGTCGGGCCGCTGATCTACGGTTTTTCCGAGGACGCGGTCGCTGCGGCGAAGGTCGTGGCCGACTTCGCCAAGACGAACGACAAGCTCGTCATCAAGGCCGGCGCCTATGCCGGCAAGATGCTCGACGCCAAGGGCGTGCAGTCGCTGGCCTCGATTCCGAGCAAGGAAGTGCTGCTCTCGCAGCTGCTCGGCCTGATGCAGTCGCCGATCACGCGGATCGCGCGCGTGCTGGCGATGCTCGCCGAGAAGCGCGGCGCCGGCGAGCCGGTCGCGGCTGAACCGGCGGCTCCGGCCGAGCCGGCGCCCGCAGCGGCCTGACGTCCACAGCAACCTCTTATCTGAACTGGAACATCAAAATGGCATTCGACAAAGACGCATTCATCTCCGCCCTCGACAGCATGTCGGTGATGGAGCTCAACGACCTGGTCAAGGCGATCGAAGAGAAGTTCGGCGTCTCGGCCGCGGCGATGGCCGCGCCGGGCGGCGGTGGCGGCGGCGGCGCGGCCGCGGCGGTGGTCGAGGAGCAGATCGAGTTCACGCTCATGCTGACCGAGATCGGCGCCAACAAGGTGCAGGTCATCAAGGCGGTGCGTGAGCTGACCGGCCTGGGCTTGAAGGAAGCCAAGGACCTCGTCGACGGCGCCCCGAAGCCGGTCAAGGAAACGATGACCAAGGCCGACGCCGAAGCCGGGAAGAAGAAGCTGGAAGACGCAGGCGCGAAAGCCGAGCTCAAGTAGTCCTGCGCCCTCTCTCTGCGGGGAGAGGGCGCAATACCCTTGAAGCCACCTGAAAGCGCACCCCGATCGACAATCGAGGATTCTTCCAAGTGATTTCGAAAAAAAGTTCCTTGATCCGACTGCAAGGAACGGGTTTGGTCGGACTCCGGTGCAACGCCGGGGTTGTCCGCCAGCGGCAGGTAGTGGCCTGCCACCAAGCTTCGAGCGCAAGGCTCGAAAGACAGTCGCCTTCGCGAACGTGTGACCAAGCCGGTCATGCGTTCGTGGGTCCGCACCGCTAGGCCAGCGGGGCAACCTGAACGGAGTGTTCATGGCGCAGCAAGCAATTCCCTATTCCTACACCGAGAAGAAGCGCATCCGCAAAAGCTTCGGCAAGCGTGAGAGCGTTCTCAACGTGCCCTATCTGCTAACGATGCAGAAGGACTCGTACGTCGCCTTCCTGCAAAAAGACGTTCCAGCGAAAAAACGCAAGCCCGAAGGGCTGCAAGCGGCTTTCCTCTCCGCGTTCCCGATCGTGTCGCACAACGGGTTCGTCGAGATGAAGTTCATCGAATTCAACATGGCCAAGCCCGCGTTCGACACGCGCGAGTGCCAGCA
>JAYVVB010000310.1:0-3208 GCA_043787455.1 Rhizobacter sp. | reverse complement strand
CCTGTTTCGCCAGGGCGACATCAACTTCGTCGTCAACCGCGAGCCGAAGAGCTATGCCGGTTACTTCGCGGCCGAGCACGGCCCGTCGGCTTGCGGCCTGGCGTTTCGCGTGCGCGACGCGCACAAGGCCTATTCGCTCGCCCTCGAGCTCGGCGCGCAGCCGCTCGACATGCCGACCGGGCCGATGGAGCTGCGCCTGCCGGCCATCAAGGGCATCGGCGGCGCGCCGCTCTACCTGATTGATCGCTTCGAGGACGGCAAGTCGATCTACGACATCGACTTCGAGTTCCTGCCCGGTGTCGATCGCCGGCCGGTCGGCCACGGCCTGAAGATCGTCGACCACCTGACCCACAACGTCTACCGCGGCCGGATGGCGTTCTGGGCCAGCTTCTACGAGCGCCTGTTCAACTTCCGCGAGATCCGCTACTTCGACATCCAGGGCGAATACACCGGCCTCACTTCGAAGGCGATGACCGCGCCCGACGGCAAGATCCGCATCCCGCTCAACGAGGAATCGAAGAAGGGCTCGGGCCAGATCGAAGAGTTCCTGATGAAGTTCAACGGCGAGGGCATCCAGCACGTGGCCCTGCTCACCGACGACCTGCTCGGCACGATCGACAAGCTGGCCCTGGCCGGCGTGCCGCTGATGACCGCGCCCAACGAGGTCTACTACGAGATGCTCGAGCAGCGGCTGCCCGGCCACGGCGAGAACGTCGCCGACCTGAAGACGCGCGGCATCCTGGTCGACGGCAGCATCGAGGGCGAAAGGCCCCGGCTCCTGCTGCAGATTTTCTCAGAGACCGTGCTCGGCCCGGTCTTCTTCGAGTTCATCCAGAGGAAGGGCGACGAAGGCTTCGGCGAGGGCAACTTCAAGGCGCTGTTCGAATCGATCGAGCGAGACCAGGTCAAGCGCGGCGTGCTCGAGACTTCATGACCGCCGAAGCGCTGCGCTACCAGTCGGGCTTCGGCAACGAGTTCGCGACCGAGGCCCTCGCAGGCGCGCTGCCGGTCGGCCGCAACTCGCCGCAGCGCCCGCCCTACGGCCTCTACGCCGAGCAGCTGAGCGGCACGGCGTTCACCGCGCCGCGCGCCGACAACCGGCGCTCGTGGCTGTACCGGATCCGGCCGGCCGCCATGCACGAGCCCTTCATGCGGCGCGACGATGGCCGCAACGTCAGCGCCTTCGACGCCATTGACACGCCGCCGAACCAGCTGCGCTGGAACCCCTTGCCGATGCCCTCGGCGCCGACCGACTTCGTCGACGGCCTGGTGACGATGGCCGGCAGCGGCGGCCCGGCGGCGCAAACGGGCGCGGCGGCGCATCTCTACGCCGCCAACCGATCGATGACGCGGCGCGCGTCCTACAACGCCGACGGCGAGATGTTGATCGTGCCGCAGCTCGGCCGCCAGCGCTTCGTCACCGAGCTCGGCACCCTTGACGCCGAGCCGCAGGAGATCGTCGTCATTCCGCGCGGTGTGCGCTTTCGGGTCGTGCTGCTCGATGCGGAAGCGCGCGGCTACGTCTGCGAGAACTTCGGCGCCGACTTCCGCCTGCCCGACCTCGGCCCGATCGGCTCGAACGGCCTCGGCAATCCGCGTGATTTCTTGACGCCGGTCGCCGCCTATGAAGACGTCGACGGCCCGCACGAGCTGATCGCCAAATTCATGGGCCACCTCTGGTCGGCGCAGATGGATCACTCGCCGATCGACGTCGTCGCCTGGCACGGCAACTGCGCACCCTACAAATACGATCTGCGTCGCTTCAACACGATCGGCTCGATCAGCCACGACCATCCCGATCCGTCGATCTTCCTGGTGCTGCACAGCGTCTCCGACACGCCGGGCACCAGCAACATCGACTTCGTCGTCTTCCCGCCGCGCACGCTGGTCACGCAGGACACCTTCCGGCCGCCCTGGTTCCACCGCAACGTCGCGAGCGAATTCATGGGCCTGGTGCATGGCCAGTACGACGCCAAGGCCGAGGGCTTTTCGCCCGGCGGCTGCAGCCTGCACAACAGCATGACGGGTCACGGGCCGGACACCGGGACCTTCGAGAAGGCGAGCACCGCAGACCTGTCCCGGCCGCAGGTCATCACCGACACCATGGCCTTCATGGTCGAGACCCGCTGGGTGCTCAACCCCACCCGTTACGCACTGCAATCGGCCGAGCTGCAGGCCGACTACTACCGGGCCTGGCAGGACCTGCGCAAAAACTTCGATGCGGAGCGGCCATGAGTCGTGTCGATGAGCGCCCTGGCGCGCCGGTACGGGACGTGGCCTTGTCCGGCGGAGACCGGCGCGGTAGCACGCTTCCAGCTTCAACCAACCCTACCAATTCGGACCCCCGCAAACATGGCGCCGCGGCAGGCGCCCGACCCGAACGCGCCGACTGGACCATCAACCAGGGCTGGGAGCGCTACCGTCCGGCCGAACATGCCGTCTGGAAGACGCTGTTCGAGCGCCAGACGCGGCTGCTGCCGGGCCGCGCCTGCGATGCCTTCGTCCAGGGCATGCGCGCGCTGCCGATCGATGCGTCGCGGATACCGGACTTCCGTCGCCTGAGCGAAGTGCTGATGCGACACACCGGCTGGCAGGTGGTCGCGGTGCCGGGGCTGGTGCCCGACGAGGTGTTCTTCGACCACCTGGCCAACCGGCGGTTTCCGGCCGGTAACTTCCTCCGCAAGCCGCACGAGCTTGACTACCTGGAAGAGCCCGACGTCTTCCACGACGTGTTCGGCCACGTACCCATGCTGATGAACCCGGTGATCGCCGATTTCGTGCAGGCGTACGGCGTCGGCGGCCTGCGCGCGCAGCAGCTCGGCGTGTTGCCGAATCTGGCGCGCGTCTACTGGTACACGGTGGAGTTCGGCCTGGTGCGGCAAAGCGACGGCCTGCGCATCTACGGTTCGGGCATCGCGTCGTCGTTCACCGAAAGCGTTTTCGCGCTGGACGACAAGTCGCCCAACCACATCGGCTTCGAGCTGGAACGCGTGATGCGCACCAACTACCGCATCGACGACTTCCAGGAAAGCTACTTCGTGCTGGACAGTCTGGACGACTTGCTGAAGCTGGCGGAGATCGATTTCGCCCCGGTGTACTCCCGCGTGCGCAGCCAGGCGGAATTGCAGCCGGGGGATGTGTTGGCCTGCGACCGGGTCTTCCAGCATGGTACGGGTACGTACCATGCGGCGCGCAAAGGCGCTGGCGC
>JAYVVB010000309.1:0-5351 GCA_043787455.1 Rhizobacter sp. | reverse complement strand
GCCTGGACCGAGATGTCGACGGCTGCGACGTGGCCATCGCCAAGTCGCTCGAGCGCGAACGGGTCGAACGCGAGCCCGGCCCCCCAGGTGTTGTCGAGCGCGATCGCGACGCCGCGCTCGCGTGGGGTCGCGACGAGGGCCGTGATGTCGGGAAACTCCATCGTCACCGAGCCCGGCGCCTCGATCCAGACGAGCTTCGTCGCCGGCGTCATCGCGGCAGCCAGCGACTCCGGCGCCATCGGGTCATAGAAGGCGTGGCTCACGCCCCAGGCGGCGAGCTCGTGGCGCGCGAATTCCTTGCCCGGGCCATAGGCGTTGTCCGGGATCAGCACCTGGTCGCCGGCGGCGAGCAGCGCCATGTCGACGAGCGTGATCGACGCGAGGCCGCTCGGCACGAGCAGGGTCTGCAGGCCGCCTTCGAGCGTCGCGATCCGCTCTTCGAGCATGAAGGTGGTAGGAGTGCCGTGCAGGCCGTAGGTGTAGCCGACCTTCTCCTGCCACTTGCGCGCGCGCATCGACGCGACGTCCTTGAAGACGATGGTCGAGGCCCGGTGCACGGGCGGCTGCACCGAGACGAACCCCGCCGGCGGCTGATAGGGATGGGCGATCAGCGAGGTGCTGCGGGGCAGGTATTTCTTCATATGGATGAATGCGCGACAAGCGCGCTGCTCAGATCGGCATGCCGATCAGGTCGTGGCCTTCGGAGGCGACGATGCGGGCGCGCGTGAACTCGCCGCTCTTCATCGTCTTCGATGCCTTGTCGGGCGGCAGGAGGCGGACGCGGCCGTCGATCTCGGGCGCGTCGGCGTACGTGCGCCCCCAGCCGCCCTTGCGACCCAAGGCCGGCGCCGAGTCGACCAGCACCTGCATCGTCGCGCCGACGCGCTCGCGCAGCTTGGCGATCGACACCTCCTCGGCGACCTGCATGAAGCGCGCGCGCCGCTCCTCGCGCAAGGCCGCGGGCAACATGCCCGGCAACTCGTTGGCGACGGCACCGTCGACCGGCGAATACGCGAAGCAGCCGGCGCGATCGATGCGCGCTTCGCGGATGAAGTCGAGGAGGTGCTCGAACTCCTCGTCGGTCTCGCCGGGAAAGCCGGCGATGAAGGTGCTGCGCACGACTAGCTCGGGGCAGATCTCGCGCCAGCGCGCGAGCCGCTCGAGGTTCTTCTCGCCGCTCGCCGGCCGCTTCATGCGCCGCAGCACGTCGGGATGCGAGTGCTGGAACGGCACGTCGAGGTAAGGCAAGACCGCGCCGGTCGCCATCAACGGCAGCACCGCGTCGACGTGCGGATAGGGATAGACGTAGTGCAGGCGCACCCACGCGCCGTGCGGGGCGGCGCTCTCTGCGAGCCGCTCGCAGAGCGAGAGGAGCTGCGTCTTCACCGGCCGGCCGTTCCAGAAGCCGACGCGATAGCGCACGTCGACGCCGTACGCGCTCGTGTCCTGGCTGATGACGAGAAGCTCCTTCACGCCCGACTCGAACAGGGCCGCCGCCTCGGCGAGCACGTCGCCAACCGGGCGCGAGACCAGGTCGCCGCGCAGGCTCGGGATGATGCAGAACGTGCAGCGATGGTTGCAGCCTTCGCTGATCTTGAGATAGGCGTAGTGCTTGGGCGTCAGCTTGATGCCGACCGCCGGGACGAGATCGACGAAGGGGTCGTGCGGCCTGGGCACGTGCGCGTGCACGGCGTCCATCACTTCCTCGGTCGCGTGCGGGCCGGTGACGGCAAGGACGCTCGGATGCATCTGACGAACGAGGTTGCCGCCGCCCTCGCCCGCCTTGGCGCCGAGGCAGCCAGTGACGACGACGCGGCCGTTGGCAGCGAGCGCCTCGCCGATCGTCTCGAGGCTTTCCCTGACCGCGTCGTCGATGAAGCCGCAGGTGTTGACGATGACGAGGTCGGCGCCTTCGAAGCTCTTCGACGTCACGTAGCCCTCGGCGCTGAGGCGCGTGAGGATGAGCTCGGAATCGGTGAGCGCCTTGGGGCAGCCGAGCGATACGAAGCCGATCTTCGGCGCGGCGCTGGCGATGCGAGGGCGATCCAGCGCGGCTTCGGTCATTGACGGATTTTCGCCGATCTCTATTTCCGCTTGGCCGCAGGCGCCGGAGCCCCTGCGACCGGCTCGACCGCGAGCACCTCGCAGTGGTAGACCGTGGCCCACGGAATCATCGGCGAGCCGGACGAGACGTCGACGCCGGTCACCTTGAACTGGAAGCGCTGCAGCCGGGCGCGCGTCGCGGGTGTCTTCAGCGTCGGGAACTTGGCGAGGTTCGACCAGTCGATCGTCCACGCTTGCTGGCGCGGCACCTTCACGTCCTTGACCGGGCGCCAGATGTGCAAGGCGTTGTTGTCGAAGGCGACCTCGCCGACGTAGGTCTTGCCCGATTCGAGGGTGCCCTCGAATTCGATCGGCGCGGCGACCGCCGTCGCTGCCGTGGCAGAGGCGGCCGGCGCAGCCCCGACCGCGTGCGCAGCCGCAAAGATCGCGAACGCGGTCAGGACGGCAGCTCGCGCCACGCCCCTCATCGTTTCGACGCGGCCCGACCGGCGAGCGGAAAGATCGCCTCGGCCTGCTTGTTGAGCTGCTCCTGCATCTGAGTAAAGACCTGGCGCGACTGCTCGAGATAGGTACCCATCAGGTTCTGCACCGCCGGTGCCTGGCCGCTCACGAGCTGCGCCCACATCTCGGGGCTTTGCAGCCGCGGGTCGAGCAATCCTTTCGACTGGTCGGAAAGCCGCGCCTGGACGTCGGTGAAAGTCTGCAGGTTCTTCTCGAGGTACGTGCCCATCATCCCCTGCATGGCATGGCCGTAGAAGCGGATGATCAGCGCCAGCATCGAGGCCGAGAACATCGGCACGCCGCCGGTCTCCTCCTCCAGGATGATTTGCAGCAGGATGCTGCGCGTGAGGTCGTCGCCGGTCTTGGCGTCGCGCACCTCGAACACCGTGCCCGACAACACCATGGTCTTCACTTCGGCGAGGGTGATGTAGCTCGAGATCTCGGTGTCGTAGAGACGCCGGTTCGGGTACTTCTTGAGGATGCGGACGCCGCCCTCTGTCGCCGCTGCGGACGGCGCTTTTGCGGCTCGACGACTCTGGGCCATGCTTTTCGACGGGGTGTGAGAACGATCGATTCTAGAAGTCGCGTCTGCGCCGATCGAAGGGTTTTCCCCGGCGACACTGCTTGCGCATCAAGACGGGCGCGCTTCGGCCTTGGCGACAAGGGTCAGGATGTCGTAGCTGGCGACGATCTCGCCGGCCTGGTTGGTCACCTCGACGTCCCACGCGACGACGCCCTGGCCGCGCCCCTGCGCGTCCTTGCGGTTGCGGTCGATCTTCCTCTTGCATGTGAGCCGCGCCCGGATCGTGTCGCCAATCGCCACCGGCTTGACGAAGCGCAGCGTGTCGAGCCCGTAGTTCGCGAGCACCGGGCCGGGCGCGGGCGACACGAAGAGGCCCGCCGCTGCCGACAGCACGAAGTAGCCGTGCGCGATGCGCTGGCCGAACGCCGACTCCTTCGCCGCAATCTCATCGAAGTGCATGTAGAAGAAGTCGCCCGAGATGCCGCCGAAGGCGACGATGTCGGCCTCACCCACGGTGCGTCGATGGGTGAGCAGCGAATCGCCGATCGCGAGCTCCTCGAAGTGCTTGCGAAACGGGTGGATGTCGCCCTCGTGCAGCGCTGCGCCGCGAACGTATTCGCCGGTCACCGCCGTGAGCATCGTCGGCGAGCCCTGCAGCGCCGCGCGCTGCAGGAAGTGCTTGACGGCGCGGATGCCGCCGAGCTCCTCGCCGCCGCCGGCGCGGCCCGGGCCGCCGTGCTTGAGCATCGGCAGCGGCGAGCCGTGGCCCGTCGATTCGGCTGCGGCTTCGCGGTCGAGGACGAGGAGTCGCCCGTGCCACGCTGCCATCTGCGGAATCGCGTGTGCTGCGACCTTCGGGTCGTGCGTGACCAGCGTCGCGACCAGGCTGCCGCGACCGCGCGCGGCAAGGGCGAGCGCCTCGTCGAAGTCGCGATACGGCATCAGCGTCGAGACCGGCCCGAAGGCCTCGACGTCGTGGACCGCGTCGTTGCTCATCGGGTCGCGGCAGAGGACGAGCGTGGGCGCAAAGAACGCGCCGCCGACGACGCCCTCGCCGATCGGCGCGAAGCCGTCGCGAGCGCCGAAGACGATCTCGTTGCCTGCCGCGAGCAGCGCCAGCCGCTCGCCGACGTCGGCCTGCTGCGCCTTCGAGGCGAGCGCGCCCATCTTCACGCCGTCGGCCGCGGGGTCGCCGACGCTCACCTTGGCGAGACGCTCGCGCAGCTTCGCGGCGACAGCGTCGAGGTACTTCGCCGGCACGATCGCGCGCCGAATCGCGGTGCACTTCTGGCCGGCCTTCATCGTCATCTCGCGCGCAACTTCCTTGACGAAGAGGTCGAACTCTTCGTCGTCGGGCGTGACGTCGGGGCCGAGGATCGCGGCGTTGAGCGAATCGGCCTCAGCGTTGAACGGGATCGAGAGCGCCAGGAGATTGGCGTTGCCGCGCAGCTTCAATGCTGTGTCGGCCGAGCCTGTGAACGTGACGGCGTCGCTGGACTCGAGCCGGTCGAGCAGATCGCCGGTCGAGCCGATGACGAGCTGGAGGCTGCCCGCCGGCAAGAGGCCCGAGCCGATCATCATCCGCACCAGCGCCTCGGTGAGGTAGCTCGTCGAGGTCGCCGGCTTGGCGATGCACGGCATGCCGGCGAGAAACGTAGGCGCGAATTTTTCGAGCAGTCCCCAGACCGGAAAGTTGAAGGCGTTGACGTGCACGGCGACACCGCCGCGCGGCACGAGGATGTGCGTGCCGGCGAAGTGGCCCTTCTTGCCGAGCATGACCGGCGGTCCTTCGTGCAGCAGATTGCCCGAAGGCAATTCGTTGCCGGCCATCGATGCATACGCGTAGAGCGTGCCGGTGCCGCCTTCGATGTCGACCCAGCCGTCGTTGCGCGTCGCGCCGGTCTGGCGCGAGATCGCGTACAGCTCTTCCTTCTTCTCGTTGACGTAGGCCGCGACCGCCTTGAGCCGCGCTGCGCGCTGCTGGAAGTCGAGCGCGAGCAGCGCCGGCCCGCCGGTGCGGCGTGCAAAGGCGAGTGCCTCGGCGAAATCGATCTCGTCGGCGTGCGTTTGATGGATCGCCGCCCCATCGATCGCGCTCGCGAGCGCCACGCCGGCGCGCGCGCCGATCCAGCGATCGGCGATGAAGCTTTGCAAGATCGACATGGTGCGGTCAGGGCTCGTAGTGCCAGGCGCCGTTCTCGATCTTCACCATCACGCGGGCGCGCTGGTCGAGACCGAGATGGTCGCTGGCCGACATGTTGAA
>JAYVVB010000308.1:0-4758 GCA_043787455.1 Rhizobacter sp. | reverse complement strand
CTCGGCCGTTTCTGGCGCGGTCACTTCGAGGCCAACGGCGTGCCGCACGAGTACGTGGTCGCCGGCGCGCTGCCCGATTTCGACGGCGCGCGGCTGCTCGCCGATGCCAAGCGCATCTGCGAGGCGCAGATCCGCTTCTGGCACGGGAAGAAGGCGCCGCCATTCGAGCGCTACGTCTTTCTGCACAACCTCGTCGAGGAGGGCCACGGCGGCCTCGAGCACCGCGCCAGCACCGCGCTGATCTCGCCGCGGCGCGACATGCCGCAAGTTGGCAAGACCGACACCAGCGACGGCTACGTCAACCTGCTCGGCCTGGTCAGCCACGAGTACTTCCACGCCTGGAACGTGAAGCGGCTGCGGCCCGCCGAGTTCGCGCAGCTCGACTACACGCAGGAGAACTACACCGAGCTGCTGTGGTTCTTCGAAGGCTTCACCTCGTACTACGACGACCTCTTCGTCGTGCGCAGCGGCCTGATCGATTCGGCGCGCTATCTGAAGCTGCTGGCGACGACGATCACCGCCGTGCAGGCGTCGCCCGGCCGCGCCGTGCAGAGCGTCGCGGCGGCGAGCTTCGACGCCTGGGTGAAGTACTACCGCGCCGACGAGAACACGCCGAACGCGACCGTCAGCTACTACGGCAAGGGCTCGCTCGTCGCGCTCGCGCTGGACCTCAGCCTGCGCGGCGAAGGCCACGGCTCGCTCGACGAGGTGATGCGCCACCTCTGGCGCAAGAGCAGCGGCGGGCCGATCGACGAGGCCGACATTGCCGCCGCGCTCGAGGCTGTCGGCGGCCGCTCATACGAGCGCGAGCTTGCCGACTGGGTCCACGGCACGGGCGAGTTGCCGCTCGCGACGCTGCTGCAGCGCGTCGGCGTCGAGATCGAGAGCCAGCCCGGGACCCTGGCGCAGCGACTCGGCGTGCGCGTCAGCGAGAGCGCGCTCACCGGCGTGAAGGTGACGCACGTGCTGAGCGCCGGGGCCGCCGAGCGCGCCGGCCTCGCGCCCGGCGACGAGATCCTCGCCGCCGGCGGCTGGCGCTTGCGCCGCCTCGACGACGCGCTGCGCGTCCTCGCGCCCGAGGGTGAGACCACGCTACTCGTCGGTCGCGACCAGCGCGTGGTCGAGATCGCGTTGCCCGCGGACTCGCTCGCCGCCGACGCGGGAACGGCCCAGCTCAAGACGGTCGAGGGCGCGGGCGGCGACGCGCGCCGGCTGTACGAGGCATGGATCGCCGGTTGACCGATCCGGCCGGCACCGCCCGCGTTTCGAGCGGCCGGCGCCGGCTCGCATGGGTCGGGGTCGTTGTCGCGGTGGTGCTGCTGCACGGCGCCGTCACGCGCGAGCTCGCCGCGCGCATGAGCGACTTCGACCTCGCGCATGCGATGCCCGAGCGCGTCGCGGTGAGCTACGTGCGGACGATCGAGCCGACGGCGCCGCCGCCGGTCGCGGCCAAGATCGCGCCGCCGGTGGCGAAGGCGGCGCTGCGCGCGCCGAAACGTGTCGCGCCAGCCGCCAGCGAAGCTACCGCCGCGAGAGACGACGTCGTCGCCGCGGCACCGGAAGCCACCGTCGAGCCCGCGCCGACGGCGAGCGCGGCGGCGTCCACGGAAGCGGCATCGGCGCCGATCGTGGCGAACAACCAGCCCGAGAGCGACACGGCGAGCTTCCAATGGCCGGCGTCGACGCGCGTCAGCTATGACCTCACCGGTAACTATCGCGGCGAGGTGAGCGGCCAGGCGCAGGTCGAGTGGATCCGGATCGACGACCGCTATCAGGTCAACCTCGACCTGCTCGTCGGCCCGGAGTTCGCGCCGCTCATCACCCGACGCATGACGAGCGAAGGCAGCATCGCCGCGAGCGGCCTCGTGCCTGCGCGCTACGACGAGGACACGCAGGTCGTGTTCCGCGATCGGCGTCGCGTCAGCGTCGCGTTCGAGCGCGATACGGTCGTCCTCGCCGACGGCCAGCGGCGCGAGCGCCTCGACGGCGTCCAGGACACGGCGAGCCAGTTCGTGCAGCTCACGTATCTCTTCTCGACCCAACCCGAGCTGCTCCGCGTCGGCGGAACGGTCGCCTTCCCGCTCGCCCTGCCGCGCACCATGGATCGCTACACCTACGACGTCGTCGAGGAGCAGTCGCTCGTCACGCCGTTCGGCCGGCTGCAGGCGTTCCACCTCAAGCCGCGCCCGCGCGGCCCGAGGAAAAGCAACGAGCTCTCAGCCGAAATGTGGATCGCGCCCGAGCTGCGCTATCTTCCGGTGCGGATCCGGATCGAGCAGGACCCGTCCACCTTCATCGATCTCATGATCTCGAAGAAGCCCGAAATCGCCGCGGCGCCGGCCGTCGCCTCCGCTTCATCAGGAAAGACGCCATGACCTACGAATGCATCCTCACCGACGTGCGCGGCAACGGGCCGCGCCGCGTCGGCGTCGTCACGCTCAATCGTCCGAAGCAGTTCAACGCCCTGAACGACACGCTGATGGACGAGCTCGGCGCCGCGCTCAAGGCTTTCGACGCCGACGACACGATCGGTTGCATGATCCTCACGGGCGGCGACAAGGCCTTCGCCGCCGGCGCCGACATCTCGGCGATGGCGGCCTACGACTTCGTCGGCGCCTACTCGAAGGGACTCATCAGCCGCAACTGGGAGACGATCCGGACCATTCGCAAGCCCGTGATCGGAGCCGTCGCCGGCTTCGCCCTCGGCGGCGGCTGCGAGGTGGCGATGATGTGCGACATCGTCATCGCCGCCGACAGCGCGAAGTTCGGCCAGCCCGAGATCAAGCTCGGCATCATCCCGGGCGCCGGCGGCACCCAGCGTCTGCCGCGCGCCGTCGGCAAGGCCAAGGCCATGGACATGATCCTCACGGCGCGGATGATGGATGCGCACGAAGCCGAACGCGCCGGCCTGGTATCGCGCGTCGTGCCCGCGGCCGAGCTGCTCGACGTCGCGCTCGCCGCGGCCGAGACCATCTGCGGCTTCAGCGGCCCGAGCGTGATGATGGCCAAGGAAGCCGTCAACCGCGCCTTCGAGATGCCGCTCTCCGACGGCGTTGCCTTCGAGCGCCACCTCTTCCATTCGCTCTTCGCCACCGCCGACAAGAACGAAGGCATGGACGCCTTCCTCGCCAAGAGGAAGCCCGACTTCCAGCAGCGCTAGCCCGAGCCTTGACGGATCGCGTCGAGCGCCTACTTCGCGTCGACCCGGACCAGGACCACGGGCGACGCCCTATTCGACGCGGCGATGGCCTCCAGGCTCACGGGCGAGACGGACGCGCCATGGTTTCAAAGACTCTCGGCGATCGGTGAGCGCACCGCCTCGTAGACCGCGAAGACGAAGGTCGGTTCCGGCTTGCCGGCCCTTCCCATCTGTGTCTGATGAAGAGGTTGGGCTCGACCCACTCTCGCGGCCAGTGCGAGGCCTGTGGCGCCGAGCGTGAGCAGACGCGACAGTTGTCGCGATCCGGCCTGGATTCGGTCGAGCCTGTCGTCCCCCGACGGCGTCGTTCGCGCCGCTTCGACATTTGTCTTCGCCGAGCCGGACTTCGTGACTTCTGCATGACAAGCACCGTTGCACTTCGTTGCATCGCACGTCCCGTCGCAGGCACCGACGCCCGGACGCGCTGCATCCGGGACGAAGTCCTACGTGAAACCCCTGAAGCAGGGGATGTTCGGTCAGGGCCACGTCTCTAGACTCTCGCCATTGAATCCTTTTCTCTCACTCCCGAGGTTCCCCCAATGCAATTCGCCAAGTCCCTTCTCGCTGTCGCAGCCCTGGCTGCCGCGTTCAGCGCCAATGCCGTCGTCACCGGCAACCTGCGCGCGGGTCCGGCAAGCACCTTCGCCACCCTGACGACGACCAGCGTCGGTACCGTATGCGGGGGCGGCGCGACGTGCGCGTTGAGCGGCGCCGTCACAGCGACGATCACCGGCGGCACCGTGTACGACAGCGACCTGGCCTTCGCCGACCAGCCGGCGGGCACGGTCGCCGGCAACATGTTCCTGTCAGCCGGCCCGGCGCCGAACAACAACAGCCCTTCGACAATGCACTTTGCCGGCACGGGGCTGGACTACATCAGCTTCCTGTGGGGCTCGCCCGACCTCTACAACCTGCTGACAGTCAAGAGCACCGGAAACCCTGACAAAACGTTCACCGTTGGCCCGACCAGCCTGAACTTCTCCGTCACCAACGGCAATCAGGCCTTCTCGCAGTATGTCGAGTTCTTCGCCAACGGCTCCAAGATCACTGATCTGATTTTCAGCTCGCCGCAAGACGCCTTCGAAGTGACGAACTTCACCGTCACGGCGGTTCCGGAGCCCGAGACCTACGCGCTGCTGCTCGCCGGCCTGGGTGCGGTCGGCTTCATGGCCCGTCGTCGCCGCAACGTCTGACGTTCAGCGACCGCCTTCGGGGCGGACAGAGAAAAGGCGGGCCACGGTCCGCCTTTTCCGTTGGCGGGCGTGACTCGTTCGCGGACGCTGTTCGCACGGCGCCCTGAGCGCCGGGAACGGATCCAGGCCGTGTCACGACTTCCGAAGCGGCGCGGCGCACGAGGCCCCGGTGCGGCTTGGTCAGACCGAGCCACATGTTGCCCTCCGGGTTGTTCGGGCCGGGCTGGGCGTCGACCTTCGCATCGCTGGCCTTCGCCGACCCGATCAGCGCCGGGTCGTAGGTGAAGAGCGGGTTCTCGACCTCGTTGGTGATCTTCATCTTGCCAACCGGCAATGGATCGAGCGCGCCGCCGATGCTGACCGGAA
>JAYVVB010000307.1:0-6538 GCA_043787455.1 Rhizobacter sp. | reverse complement strand
GTGCCGGTCGCGTCGTACCTCAATGGCTCGGGGGTGCGCGTCTCGAGCGTCTCGATCGCCGTCGTCAACTCGAAGGAGCTGCAACCGAGCGACTACGAGCTCGCCGCCGACCCGTCGCTGCCGGCCGGCAGCTATCGCCTGACGCGGCTTTCCGACGGCGTCGCGCAGACCGTGGCGAACGGCAGCGTCGTCGACGGCTTTCGCATCGATGTCGCCGCGCCTGCGCCGGGCGCGCGCGATCGCTTCCTGCTCCAGCCGGTATCGAACTCGACGCGCTCGATCAGCCGCGCCCTCGACGATCCGAAAGGGATCGCCGCGGCGTCGCCCGTCGCTGCGACCTTCGCTGCCGCCAACACCGGCACGGCGGCGCTCGGCTCGCTGGCGGCCGTGAGCTCGACGATCAACCCGAACCTCACGGCGACGATCACCTTCACCAACAACAGCGGCGCCTACAGCTATAGCCTGGTGGACACGACCGGCGCGTTGCCGACCGTCAACGGCGCCGGCACTTTCGTCGCTGGCCAGCCGATCTCGCTCGATGGCTTCGCGCTCAACCTCAGCGGCGTGCCGAAGCAGAGCGACGTGATCACGGTGGCCAAGACCGCGTATCCGGCGAGCGACAACGGCAACGCCAACGCCTTGCTCGCGTTGCGCGACGCCGGCATCGTCGGCCAGCGCAGCAGCGGCGGCGTCGTCACCTCGGCGGCCGTCAACGTCACCGACGCCTATGCCGGCGCGCTCGCTGCGATCGGCGTCAGCGTCCAGAGCGCGGGCCTCGCCGCCGATCAGTCGGCCTCGATCGCGACCGATGCCAAGGCGGCGGTCTCCGAGAAGTCGGGCGTCAACCTCGACGAAGAGGCGGCGCGCCTGATCCAGTACCAGCAGAGCTATCAGGCGGCAGCGAAGATGCTGCAGGTCGCGCAGACCGTTTTCGACACGCTGCTCCAGATCGGCCACTGAACTCCGGGAACTTCTCATGCGCATCAGCACCGCCAACGCCTTCGACGCCGGCATCGACGCGCTCTCGAAGCGGCAGACCGACCTGACGTCGCTGCAGGAGCAGATGACGACGGGCAAGCGGGTCTCGAAGGCGAGCGACGATCCGGCCGCCGCGGCGCGCGCCGAGCGGGCGATGGCGAGCGTCGGGCGCATCGTCACGAGCCAGCGCGCCGTCGCCGCGAGCCAGGTCGCGATGGCGCAGACCGAAAGCTCGCTCGGCAGCGCCGGCGATCTCATGCAGCAGGCGCGCGAGCTCATCGTCTCGGCCGGCAACGGCAGCTACACCGACAGCGAGCGCCAGAGCATCGCCAACCAGCTGAAGGGCCTGCGCTCGCAGCTGCTCACCATCGCCAACCAGGACGACGGCGCCGGCACCTATCTCTTCGGCGGCCAGGGCGCGACGCAAAAGCCTTTCGTCGATGCACCGGGCGGCGTGAAGTACGTCGCCACGGCGGGTCAGACGCTCACCGAGAACACGACCGGCCTGCCGCTGACGACCGACGGCAACGCCGCGTGGTTGACCGCGCGCACCGGCAACGGCGTGTTCGTGACCGGCGCCGGCGCGGGCGTGCAGAACGCGACCATCGACGCCGGAAGGGTGTCGAATCCGGCCGCGCTGACGACCTCGACCTACACCCTCCAGTTCAACGTCGCCGCCGGCGCGACGACGTACGCCGTGCTCAAGGACGGCGTCGCGACCGCGGTCACCAACGCACCCTATGTCTCGGGGCAGGCGATCACCGTCGACGGCATGACCGTCGCCGTCAGCGGCACGCCGGCGACGGGCGACCAGTTCACGCTCGCGCCCTCGACGCCGACGCTCAGCGTCTTCGACACCCTCGACAAGACCATCTCCGGCTTGCAGACGACGGGCCGGACGACGTCGCAGATCGCCCAGGCCAACGCCGACAGCTTGCGCGACGTCGATTCCGCGATGGGCAATCTCGGTTCCGCGCGCGCTGCGGCCGGCCAGGTGCTGAACCAGATCGACAGCGAGACCAGCCGGCTCGACACTCAGAAGGTCGCGAGCACTACCGAGCGATCGAACGCCGAAGATGTGGACATGGTGCACGCGATCTCGGACTTTCAGAACAAGCAAAGCGGCTACGATGCAGCGCTCAAGTCGTATGCGATGGTGCAACGCCTGTCGTTGTTCCAGTACGTGAACGGTTGAGCCAAGCGAAGGATCCAGTCGCGGGCCGAGATCCTTCGCTGCGCTCAGGATGACAGTGGCCGGGGAGTCTCACTTGCTCGACGTTGCGATCCTCGGCCAGGTGGCCCTCGGCTACTCACCGTTCATCGACCGGAACCGCACGGTCGCGGCGACACGTCTCTCGGTCTTTCCGCTGCGTCCCGATGCGACGCTCGACGTCGCCCAGTTGCTGCACGCGGTCGGCGATGTCTGGCCGGCGAGCGGCGGCAACGTCTCGCTCAACGTCGTGAGCGAGAGCCTGCTCCACGACCTGCTCCAGGCCAGTCCCTCCGCCAACCTGATGGTCGAGGTGCCGAACTTCATGGCCGCCGACCCGGCCAACGTCGAAGAGCTGGTGCGGCTGCACGGCAATGGCAACACCCTGCTCCTGAAAGGCCGACCGAACGCGCCGCTGCCGCGTGAGGTCCTGCCCTGCTTCAAGTACTCGATCATCGACCTGGCCGACGATCGCCGGATCACCGAGTCGATCGCGACCTCCTCGGCGCCGCCACCGGATGGCGTGACGCGCAGCATCGCCCACGTCCAGTCGGGCGTGCGCACGGTGGCCGAGATGGAGGCGTGCTTCTCGCGCGGCGCGCATGCCGTGCTCGGCTGGCCGATCGACGATGCGATCAGTGCCACGGCGGCGCGCACCGGCAAGGCGACGGCACAGCCCGACTTGCAGGTCGTGGTCGAGCTGATTCATCGCGTCGATAACGAAGACCCGATCGAAAAGCTCGAGAACACGCTCAAGCGCGACCCCTCGCTCGCATTCAAGCTCCTGCGCTACATCAACTCGCCGGCGTTCGGCCTGCGTGTCGAGATCAGCTCGTTCCGCCACGCGATCATGCTTCTGGGCTATCAGCGGCTCAAGCGCTGGCTCGCGCTCCTGCTCGCGACGGCGAGCAAGGACGTCAACCTGCGTCCGGTGATGTTCGCCGCGGTGCGCCGGGGCCTCCTCATGGAAGAGCTCGTCGCCGGCAACGGCGACGAGGAGATGAGGAGCGAGATGTTCATCTGCGGCGTGTTCTCGCTCCTCGACCGGATGTTCCAGGAGAGCTTCGCCAAGCTGCTCGGCTCGATCCCGGTGCCGACGCGCGTCTACCAGGCGCTGGTCGACAACACCGGCCCGTTCCAGCCCTACATGGCGATGGTCAAGGCGGCCGAGGGCGAGTCAGTGTACGAATACCGCGAAGCGGCAGAGAACCTGTTGATGAGCGTGGCCGAGATCAACCGCGCCCAGCTTCGTGCTCTGATGGGGGCCGGCGTATTGGAATAAAGACGGCCGGACTGCCGGCGGCGGTCCAGGAGACCTTGCAGATCTTCTGGGAGTCGCCGTTCCCGGCGACGCTGCAGGACGCGGACTTTCGCATCGTCGACGTCAACGACGCCTTCGCCGAGTTCAGCGGCTTCGCGCGCTCGGCGCTCGTCGGCCGTGATCCGCTCGAACTCCAGCCGCCCGACGACCGCGCCTCGAGCCGCGAGCGCCGGAAGGTCCTGATGGCGTCGGGCGGGCAGGCCAGCGTGCCGGCGCTGAGCGAAGGCCGGATCATCGACGCGCGCGGCTTCGAGCGCTGGTATCGCGTCTCGCGCCGGGTCCTCGCCGACGAAGACGGCGCGCCCTGGTATCTCGCGGTGCTGCAGGACACGACGCTCGAGCACGCCGCGCGCGATCGCGCCGACCGCTCGGTGCGCGAGCTCGACGACTGGTTCGACCTGAGCCCCGTCGGCATGGTGCTGTTCGACGACAGCGGCCTCCTGGTGCGCACCAACCCTGCGTTCGACCGCCTCGCCGGCAGCGTCCCGGTCTCGCTCGCCGACGGCGCGCCCGATCTCGCGCGCTTGCTCTCCTGGGGCGAGGGCGGCGCGCTCCAGGCCTTGCGACCTGGCTCGCGTCCGGTCGAATCGCAGGGCTGGATCGGGCCGAAGCACGGGCCGCTGCGCCGCCTGCGCGCGATCGTTCGCTGCTACCGCACGGCCTCGGGCGAGCGCCGCTACATGGGCATCGTCGAGGACCGCAGCGCCGAGGAGGAGCGCGACATGGCGCGGATGCAGATCGGCGCGATGATGGACACGGCGAGCGTCGGCGTCGCGACCTTCGAGGAATCGTCGGGCTGGGTGCGCCAGCCGTCGAAGTCGGGTGGATCGTCGTCGTCGCTGCTGCAGAACATCAGCCGCGACATCGTTGCGCCCGAGTCATTGGCCGAATTCGAGCGCCTGCAGGTCGCGCTGAAGCGCACCCAGCGCACCGAGGCGCGCTATCGCGTCATCCATCCGGAGCTCGGCCAGCGCTGGCTCTTCACGCGGGTCGAGCCGGCAACGCTCGCCTCAGGCAAGAGGACGGCATCGGTCGTCACCCTCGACGTCACCGACCAGCAGATGAGCCAGCGCCGCAGCGAGCAGCTGCTGCGCGAGATGACGACGATCCTGGAGAGCGCGACCGCCGGCATCGCCTACCTGCGCGGCGGCGCGCTCGTGCGCTGCAACCGTCGCTTCGAGACGATGCTGCGCCTGCCGCCGAGCGCCGTCGCGGGCTCGAGCCTGGCGGAGCTGCTGTCGCGCCATCCCGACGCCGAGACCACGGCGGCCGAGATTCGCGAGGCGTTGATTGAAGGCAGGACCTACGAGACCGAGTTCGTGTTCAGCGACGAAAGGGACGAGGGCGACTTCGAATCGACCTCCGGCAGCCCGCGCTGGTATTCGCTCTCGGTGCGTCGCGCCGGCGGCGCATCGGGCTTCGACGAGGCGATCGCCGTGCTCTCCGACGTGACGCGGCTGAAGACGCAGCAGGTGCAGCTCGAGTCGCTGGCGCTGGAGCGCGAGCTGATGGCCGAGCGCACGCGCTCGATCCTCGACTCGGTGCTCGTCGGCATCGTCACCGTCGGCCACGGCGGCATCGAATGGATGAACCGCTCGGCCCGACGCATGTTCGGTGGCGATCTGGCCGACTTCCTGGGCAAGCCGATGGCTCTCGTCGCGACGCCCGACGCCGATCATCCGTTTCGCAGCACGCGCTATCTTGACGAGCTTGTCGAAGGTCATGCCGAAACCTTCGAGTGCCGCGTGCGCGGCCTCGATGGACGCGAGTTCTGGGTCGTCGGCAACGTCGTCGCGACCGGCCGCGACCTCAGCGGTCGCCAGCTGACGTTCGCTCTTCTCGACATCGAGCGACGGCGCCAGGCCGAGGCCGCGGTCTCGGCGGCGCAGGCGTCGCTGCGCCGCGTGATCGAGGCGGCGCCGCTCGCGATCACGCTGCTCGACGCGCGCAGCCTGCAGGTCGTGCAGATGAACGGCGTCGCGGCGGCGACGGTGAAGAGATCGCCCGAGCAGCTCGTCGGCCGGACGCCCGAGCAGATCTTCCCGCCCGAGCTCGCCGCGGAGCGCCGGCGCGACCTGGTGCAGGCGCTGGGATCGAGCGAGGTCACGACTCGCGAATACCGCTTCCGGGTCGACGGCGCGGAGCAGGTCTGGGACGCGCGGCTGCTGCCGCTGGCGGCGACCCCGGGCGGTCCGCCCGACCAGCTCCTTCTTGTCGCCACCGACGTCACCGAGCAGCGCGCCGCGCAGGAAGCGCGCCTCGAGGCCGCGATCGCGCAGCGCGAGATGCTGGTGCGCGAGGTCCACCACCGGATCAAGAACAACCTTCAGGGTGTCGCCGGCCTGCTGCAGCAGATCGCGGGGAGGAAGCCCGAGGTCGCAGCGGCGATCGACGAGGTCGTGGGGCAGGTGCAGGCGATCGCGCAGGTCTACGGCCTGCAGGTCGGTGCCGACGGCCCGCTCTCGATCGTGAGCGTGCTGGAGGCGATCACCGGCTCGGTCCAGCGCACGTTCGGGCGGCCGATCCGCTGCAGCGTCGCCGGCGCGAGCGCCGGCGAGTGGACGCTGCCCGAGGTCGAAGCGATCCCGATCGCATTGACGATCAACGAGCTGCTCACCAACGCCATCAAGCACAGCTCGGCCGGCCACGACGACGAGGCCATAGGCTGCGCTCTCGAGTGCGGCGACGCCGGCGTCCACGTCGCGATCTCGAGCCGGGCGCAATTGCCGAGCGGATTCAGCCTGGCGCGGATTCCGAACGGCGTCTCGGGGCTCGGCCTGGTGCGCGCGCTCCTGCCGCGGCGCAGCGCCCAGCTCTCGATCGAGCAGGCGGGGCGTCTCGTCGTCGCCACGGTGTCGCTGACGCCGCCCGGCGTCCAGCGCATCGGCGCCGCATAAGATTCGCGTTGCAGCGATGACCGGGGTGGCGATGAAGACAGCGGGCGAGGGCAGCAAGGGAACGATCCTGGTCGTCGACGACAACCGGCTTGTGCTGGCGACGCTCACCGACGGCCTCACCCGCGCCGGCTA
>JAYVVB010000306.1:0-5913 GCA_043787455.1 Rhizobacter sp. | reverse complement strand
CGCAGGTCGCGACCGCCGTGGAACGGCAGGTCGAAGACGAAATAGTCGATGTCGTCGCTGCTCGCCGAGTCCATCGCGTTCTGCAGCGCGTTGAAGTCGGGCACGCCGTCCTTGCTCATGACGACGATCTCGCCGTCGATCCACGCCGAGTCGATGCCGAGCGCCTCGATGTCGGCGGCGAGCGCCTTAATCTTCGCGGTCCAGTCGTGGCCGCCGCGCGTGATCAGCCGCGCCCGGCCGCCACCGACGCGCGCCATCAGGCGATAGCCATCGAACTTGGTCTCGACGATCCACTCGCCGGCGGGCGCCGCAGCGACGAGCGTGGCGAGCTGCGGCTCGAGCTTGGCCGGCAGCGCCGCCTTCACGGCCCTGCTCAGGTCGGGTTCGGCCGCAGCGGCGCTCGGGGCGCGCGCACCACGACCCGATCGCGTCGCGCCTGCAACCGCGCGCGGCTCGCGCTCCTCGACGAGCCCGAGCGGGTTCGCGACGACGCTGTCGGGCAGCGCCGCGATCACATCGTACTCGGCGATCGGGCGCGCCCACTCGTCCTTCTTCTTGAAGAGCATCCACGGGTCCTGGCGGTCGCCGGGCTTGGCGATGCGCACCAGCTCCCAGAGGCCCGCGAGCTTCTCGCCGTGGAGGCGAAAGACGAGCTTGCCGGCAGACAGGCCCGCGCGCGCATCGCCGACCGGCTCCCACGTGCCGCGGTCCCACACGATCACGGTGCCGGCGCCGTATTGCTTCTTCGGGATCGTGCCTTCGAAGCTCGCGTAGTCGAGCGGATGGTCCTCGACGTGTATCGCCATCTGCATCTTCTTCGGATCGAACGACGGCCCCTTGGGCACGGCCCAGCTCAGCAGCACGCCGTCGAGCTCGAGGCGAAAGTCGTAGTGCAGGCGAGTCGCCCAGTGCTTCTGGATCACGAACGACAGCGCCTCTTTCGCGCGCGCGGCCTCGGGCTTCGCGCCCGCGCCCGCGGGCTCGGGCGTGACGGCGAAGTCGCGCTTGTCGTGATAGCGCGAGAGCGGCGCGCCGGCCTTCGCGGCGGTCTTCACGACGACGCCGCGACCAAAGCGATCGCCGCGCGCTGAACGATCTCGGTAGCCGGCAGCGCGATGTCGAAGCGCAGCGCGTCTGCCTCGTCGTCGTCCGGCGGCTCGAGTGTCTGCAACTGGCTCGCGAGCAGCGCTGTCGGCATGTAGTGGCCCGAGCGGCCGGCCATGCGCGCGGCGATGAGCTCGGCCGAGCCGTCGAGGAAGACGAAGCGAACGGCGGGCGCGGCTGTGCGGATGCGGTCGCGATAGACGCGCTTCAGCGCCGAGCATGCGATCACGAGGCCGCGCGGTGCGACGCTCGCGTCGCCCAGGCGTGCGCCGATGCGGTCGAGCCAGGGCCAGCGATCCTCGTCGCGAAGCGCCCGGCCGGCGGCCATGCGCGCGACGCTCTCGGGCGAATGCAGGCCATCGCCGTCGACGAAGCCGAGGCCGAGCGCGCCGGCGATGCCGGCGCCGACCGTCGACTTGCCCGAGCCCGAGACGCCCATCACGACGACCGCGAATCGTTGTGCCGAATCCGAAGGTGAACCACCCATCGGCCGAGAGCATAGGGCCGGCGCGCGACCGCGCGCCGCACCGGCCTTGCCGCGGTGAGCCGCGCGTCACGCGCCGTTGATCGCGTGCGTGCCGACGGTGCCGACGTAGATCGTGAGGCCATCCGGCGGCGCCTTGGCGACGAAGTCGGCGCCGATGTTGCCGCCCGCGCCCGGCTTGTTGTCGACAAGCACCGGCTGGCCCCACGCCGCCGTGATCCGCTCGCCGAGGAGCCGGGCCAGGATGTCGGGCGCGCCGCCCGGCGTGAAGCCGACGACGATGTGGATCGGCTTGGTCGAGGCGCCGGCCGGCAACGACACCGGTTGCGCGAACGCCGTCGGCACCGCGAGCAGGGCGGCGACGCACAACGCGTCGGCGACGACACGAGCGATCGCTGATCCGATCCCAGTCTCCTCTGAACGCAGCACACCGCCTTCGGGAGCGGCACTATTCGTCACGCAGAGCCACGACCGCGGCGGGTTTTTCCAGAGCGGGCATCATAGGCGGTTGCAAGGAGACGACCCTTTGACATCCCTCACCTGGCTTGGCCGAGCGCTCTGCGCCGCGCTCGTTCTCGGCACCCTCAGCGGCTGCGAGCTGATGAAGCGCAACGAAGAAGCGACGACCGTCATCAACCGCCGCGCGATCGGCATGCCCGCGGGCGAGTTCTTCGATCGCTTCGGCGCGCACGGCCGCAAGCGCGAGCAGGGCGACGGCTCGGCCGAGTACGACTGGGTCTCGAACGTGCCCTTCGCGAAGCCGGGTCCCGATGGCCTCGACGAGCACATCTGCCGGCTCAAGATCTCGGTCGACAACAAGGGACGCGTCAGCGCCGTGCAGATCCTGTTCGATGCGCCGGGACTGAAGAGCACCTCGCGCTGCAGCGAGATCTTCGCCGCCGGCTAACCCGTTCAACGACCCACCCGGAGACACACCGCATGCACTTCATCCGATTCACGGCCGCCGGCGCGCTCGCCGTCGTCGCCTTCGCCGCAATCGCGCAAGATCGTCTGCCGACGGTTGCGCCCGCGAGCTACAGCGCCGAGCAGAAGCAGGCCGCCGCCGACTTCGAGGCGGCGCGCAAGACGCCGGTGTTCGGCCCGTTCGAGCCGTTGATGCACAGCCCGCAGGTGATGAGCCAGGCACGCGCCATGGGCGACTACCTGCGCTACAAGTCGGCGATCGGCACGACGCTGAGCGAACTCGCGATCCTCGTCACCGCCCGCGAGTGGTCGCAGGACTACGAGTGGACCGTGCACTATCCGATCGCGCTCAAGGCCGGGATCAAGGCCGACATCGCCGAGGCCGTCGGCGACGGCCGGCGCCCGACGGGGATGAGCGACGACGAGGAGATCGTCTACGAATTCACGACCGAGCTGCTGCGCACGAAGCGCGTTTCCGACCGCACCTTCGCGCGCGCCGACAAGCGCTTCGGCAAGCAGGGCGTCGTCGACCTCACGGGCATCGCCGGCTACTACACGCTGCTCGCCATGGAGCTGAACGTCGCCCAGTACGCCGGGCCGAAGGAGAGCCTGCGCCTGGCGCGCTTCCCGAAGTGACGGCTGCCGCCGGCGCGAGCGGCGACGTCGTCGTCATCGGCGCCGGCATCGGCGGCCTGACCCTCGCGCTGGCGCTGCATCGCGCCGGCATCCCGTGCCGCGTCTTCGAGGCGGCCGCAGAGATGCTGCCGCTCGGTGTCGGCATCAACGTCCTGCCGCACGCGACGGCCGAGCTGCGATCGCTCGGCGTCCTCGACACGCTCGAGCGCGAAGCGGTCGTGACGCGCGAGTCGGCGTTCTTCAACCGCTTCGGCCAGCTCGTCTACGCCGAGCCGGCGGGCCGCTTCGCCGGCCACGACGTGCCGCAGCTCTCGATCCATCGCGGCGACCTGCAGGGCGTCCTCCTCGCCGCGGTGAAAGAGCGCATCGGCGCCGATCGCGTCGTCACCGGACAGGGCTGCGTCGGTGTCGACGCTCTCGACGACGAGCGCGTGCGAGTGCGCTTTCGCGGCACCGCCGGCGGCGCGCTCAGCGAGGTCGAGGGCGCCGTCGCGGTCGGCTGCGACGGCATCCACTCGGCAGTGCGCAAGCACCTCTATCCCGACGAAGGACCGCCGCGCTGGTCGGGCGTCAACATGTGGCGCGGCGTCGTGCCGCACGCGCCTTTCCTGAGCGGCGCGACCATGGTCCGCGCCGGCTGGCTCACGGTCGGCAAGATGGTGATCTATCCGATCCGAAACGACGTCGACGGTCGCGGCACGCAGCTCGTCAACTGGGTCGCCGAGCTCGAATGCGCCGAGCCCGTGAAGCGCGACTGGAACGGACGCGGCCGGCTCGACGACTTCCTGCCGACCTTCGCCGACTGGCGCTTCGACTGGCTCGACGTGCCGGCGATGATCGGCGCCACCGAGACCGTCCTCGCGTATCCGATGGTCGACCAGGACCCGCTGCCGCGCTGGAGCTTCGGCCGGGTCACGCTCCTCGGCGACGCGGCGCATCCGATGGTTCCGCGCGGATCGAACGGGGCCGGGCAGGCGATCCTCGACGCGACCTGCCTCGCTGGCGTGCTCGCGTCGCGCGGCGTCGGCGCCGACGCGCTGGCGGCGTACGACCGCGTCCGCAACGCGGCGACAGCCAAGGTCGTGCTTGCCAACCGCAGCTCGCCGCCGGATACGATCCTGCGCGAGGTGCACGAGCGCTCGGGCGACAAGCCTTTCGTGCGCATCGAGGACGTGGTCTCGCGCGAGGAGCTGGCGAAGATTGCAGACGACTACAAGCGGATCGCCGGCGTTCGCGCGCAGCCGTGATGCCGCACCGATGATGCATCGAACCCACGAAGGAGACTTTGACTTGACCTCGATCCTGCGGATCCGGCGCCGCCGCTTCATCGCGTCACTCGCCGCGACAGCGGCAACGCTCGCCGGCGCCAGCCGCGCCTTCGCCCAATCGGCCTGGCCCGGCAAGCTCGTGCGCATCGTCGTGCCCTACACGCCGGGGACGGGCATGGACATCCTGGCGCGCACGCTGGGGCCGCACCTCGGCACGATCTGGGGCCAGGCGATCGTCATCGACAACAAGCCGGGCGCCTCGGGCAACCTCGGCGCGGCGGCGGTCGCGAAGTCGCCGCCCGACGGACTGACGCTACTGATGGGCGTGAACACGCTGATCATCAATCCGTCCCTCTACTCGAACATGAGCTACGACCCGCTCAAGGACCTGGCGCCGATCGGCCTGTGCGCAACCGGATCGTTCCTGCTCGTCGCCAGCGCCGCGTCGAAGATCCGCTCGGTCGACGAGCTGGTGAAGGTGGCGCGCGCCCGGCCCGGCGCGCTCGACTACGCCTCGCCCGGGATCGCGACGCCGCATCACATGGCGATGGAGCTCTTCAAGCTGCAGGCCAGGGTGTCGATCACGCACATCCCGTTCTCCGGGACCGCCGGGGCGGTCGGCGCCGTGCTCTCGGGCGACGTGCCGCTGATGTTCCTGCCGGTACACGTCGCGCTGGCGCAGGTCAAGGGCGGGCGTCTCGTCGTCCTCGCCGCCGCCGGCACCAAGCGCTCGTCGCTTGCACCCGACGTGCCGACGCTCGCCGAACTCGGCTACCAAGGCGTCGAAGCCGACCTCTGGTACGGCATGCTCGCGCCGGCCGGCACGCCGCGCGACATCGTCATGAAGGTCAACAGCGACATGACGCGCGTGCTCGCGATGGCCGAGGTCAAGAGCGCACTCGCTGCGCAAGGCATGGAAGTGACGGCTGGCACGCCCGAGGACATGGCGGCGCTGATGAAGAAAGACGCGGCGCGCTGGGCCGCGGTCGTGAAGCAGGCGGGGATCAAGGCCGAGTAGGCAGCAGGCGGAGGCATCCCCTGGAGTCACCACGGCGCCGATCGAGACGCCGGAGTGGTCCGAGACGCTGCCCGGCTGCTACGGCTGCGCCGAGCACGTCGAGCTCAGATGTTCAGGGCAGGCCGATGACCTGGAGCGCGACGCGCAGGGCGCGGCCGTAGAGCCGCTCGGGCGGCACCACGCCTGAGGCGCTCCGGCCTTCGCTGCCGTCGACGGCGTTCGACACCGCCGGGGCCGGGGCCGCGGCTGCGACGGGCCAGAGCGCGACTGGCCACGTCATCGCCCGCCCCGCGGCGTCGCGCGCGACGATCCCGGCGAGACGGCCGGACGCATCGAACACCGGTCCGCCGCCGAGGCTCGCGGCGACGTCGACGTTCAAGCGCCGCCAGCCCCGCTCACCGACCGGCGAGCCGAGAAAGCCGATCCGCAGCCAGGGCCACGCGGGTGTCGCCGGCGTGGCTTCGGCGTATTCGACGGCG
>JAYVVB010000305.1:0-3498 GCA_043787455.1 Rhizobacter sp. | reverse complement strand
TTCACCAGCGCTCGCCGGCGCGCGTGTCGAGCAGCGGGCGCAGACGCAGCGCGATCGCCTCGCGGGCCCGGAAAATCCGCGAGCGCACGGTGCCGATCGGGCAATTCATCAGCTCGGCGATCTCTTCGTAGCTCAGGCCTTCGATTTCGCGCAGCGTGATCGCCTGGCGCAACTCGTCGGACAAGGCTTCGATGGCAAAGTTCACAGCGGCTGCAATTTGCTTGCTCGCCAGCACTGCATCGGGCGTTTCGCCATCGCTCAGCTCGTTCTCGACACGCGAGGAGTCGTCGTCGTCGTCACGCGAGGCGCGGGCCGACTCGGTCACCAGCGGGTCGCGCTTGAGTTCCATCAGGAACTTCTTGGCGGTGTTGACGGCAATTCGGTACAGCCAGGTGTAGAAAGCGCTCTCGCCGCGGAACTGAGGGATCGCACGGTAGGCTCGAATGAAGGTTTCCTGGGCGATGTCGGGCACCAGGTCGACGTCGCGGACCATGCGACCGACCAGCCTTTCGATCCGCCGCTGGTACTTGACGACCAACATTTCGAAAGCCTTGACATCGCCCTGCTTGACGCGCTCGACGAGGAGAGCGTCGGCGTCCGGAGCATTCATTCAGTGAGAGGTTCGTTCGCCGCGGCTCGCTCCGGGGCAACGAGCGGCGGCGAATATACCGCACAGCGCAACGCGTGCCAGTCGGATTCGAGGCCGCGGCGCTGCACCGGCAGCCAGCGCCGCGCACGTCGGTCCGAGCCACCGGCCCGGGTCAAGGTCAGCAGCAAGAAGGAGCCGACATCGAGAGCCACGGCCAGCTCGCCCGGCTCGACCTGCTCGATGCCGCCGCGATCGAAGGTGAAGGTCCAAAAGCCGTCGACAGAGACCAGCGTTCCAGCGTCGACGCGCATCAGCGACGCCGCCAGGAGCATCGATGCGAACGCCATCGCGGCCGCAGCCGTGGCGATCAGCGCCCAATCGCTCGATCGATGCATGAGCGCGAGGCCGCCCCATGCCGCCATCGTCGCGATCGCAGTCGCCGCGACGACGAGCACCGCCGATCGCCAGACACCGAAACGGCACAGCTCGACGACGCAGGACAGGCGTTCACGCATCGCGGACGGGCTTCGAGCCGGGCGACGGGGAAGAAGCGCTCAGATGCGCTTGAACACCAGGGTGCCGTTCGTGCCGCCGAAGCCGAAGTTGTTCTTCACGGCGTACTGGATCTTCATCTCGCGCGCCTCGTTGGCGCAGTAGTCGAGATCGCACTCGGGATCCTGGTGGAAGATGTTGATCGTCGGCGGCGAGACCTGCTCGTGCAGCGCGAGCACGGTGAAGACCGACTCGATGCCGCCGGCGCCGCCGAGCAGGTGGCCGGTCATCGACTTGGTCGAGTTGACGACGAGCTTTTTGGCGTGGTCACCGAACGCGAGCTTGATGGCGTTGGTCTCGTTGACATCGCCGAGCGGCGTCGACGTGCCGTGGGCGTTCAGGTACTGCACGTCATCGGCGTTGAGCGCGGCCGAGCGCAGCGCGGCGAGCATCGAACGCTTCGGGCCGTCGACATTGGGGGCGGTCATGTGATAGGCATCGGCGCCCATGCCGAAGCCGATCAGCTCGGCATAGACCTTGGCGCCGCGCCGCTTCGCGTGTTCGTACTCCTCGAGCACCAGCACGCCCGCGCCTTCGCCGAGGACGAAGCCATCGCGGTCCTTGTCCCACGGGCGCGAGGCGGTCGCAGGATCGTCGTTGCGCGTCGAAAGCGCGCGCGCGGCCGCGAAGCCGCCAATGCCGAGCGGCGAGACGGTCGCTTCTGAGCCACCCGCAATCATCACGTCGGCGTCGACGTGCTCGATCAGCCGGCCGGCCATGCCGATCGAGTGCAAGCCGGTCGTGCAGGCGGTAACGATCGCCAGGTTCGGGCCCTGGAAGCCGAACATGATCGAGACGTGACCCGAGATCATGTTGATGATCGACGCCGGCACGAAGAACGGCGTGATCCGTCGCGGGCCGCGCTTCTCGAGCTCGGCCTTGGTGTCCTCGATCAGCGGCAGGCCACCGATACCCGAGCCGATCAGGCAGCCGATGCGCTGCGCCTCCTCTTCGCCGAGCTTGTCGTTCGTGGGCAGGCCCGCGTCGCGCACCGCCTGGATCGACGCGGCCAGGCCGTAGTGGATGAACGCATCCATGTGACGCGCGTCCTTGGCCGGGAAATAGTCTTCGACCTTGAAGCCCTTCACCTCGCCGGCGAAGCGGCACGAGTAGCCGGAAGCGTCGAAGCGGGTGATGTCGGCGATGCCCGATCGCCCCGCGACCAGGTTCTTCCAGCCTTCCGAGACGCTGTTGCCGACCGGGCTGATCAGGCCCAGACCGGTGACGACGACACGCCGCGGATTCATGGGTTCAGGTTCTGTCGCAGCGGCGCTCAGGCCGCCTTCTGGTGCTTTTGCGCGTAGTCGATCGCAAGCTGGACGGTCGTGATCTTCTCGGCTTCCTCGTCGGGGATCTCGATCCCGAACTCGTCCTCGAGCGCCATCACGAGTTCGACCGTGTCGAGCGAATCGGCGCCCAGGTCGGCGACGAACGCCTTTTCGTGCGTGACGTCGGCTTCGGGAACACCGAGCTGCTCGGCGATGATCTTCTTGACTCGTGCTTCTATGTCGCTCATGACTCCTCCGGGAGTGTGTGAAAAAGTAGTCGCGGATTCTAAGGCGCGGGGATTTCGCGGCTGAGGTATCCGGCGCGGCGTCAGGACATCAGCATGCCGCCGTTGACGTGCAGCTCGGTGCCGGTCATGTAGCCGGATTCTTTCGATGCCAGGAACGCGACTGCGTGCGCGACTTCGGCGGCCTGGCCGAGCCGTCCGAGCGGGATCTGGGCGAGGAGCGCGGCCTTCTGCGGCTCGGCGAGTGAATGCGTCATGTCGGTCTCGATGAAGCCCGGCGCGACGCAGTTGACCGTGATGCCGCGGCTGCCCAGCTCGCGCGCCAGCGATCGGGTCATGCCGGCGACGCCGGCCTTCGCGGCGGCGTAGTTGGCTTGGCCCGCATTGCCGCTCGCGCCGACCACCGACGTGATGTTGACGATCCGCCCGTAGCGCTGCTTCATCATCGGCCGGATGGCGGCGCGGCTGGCGCGAAAGACGGCCGTGAGGTTGGTCGCGACCACTTCGTCCCAGTCGTCGTCCTTCATGCGCATCGAGAGCATGTCGCGCGTGATGCCGGCGTTGTTGACGAGCACGTGCAGCGCGCCGAGGTCGCGCACGACGGCATCGATAGCAGCGTTCACCGCGGCGCCGTCGTTGACATCGAGGACGATGCCGCGGCTGCCAGGATACCCGGCAAGCGCCTCGCCGATCGCTGCCGCACCGGCGGGCGTCGTCGCTGTGCCGACGACGCGAAATCCCTTGGCGCCGAGTTCGAGTGCAATCGCACGACCGATGCCTCGCGACGCGCCCGTGACGAGCGCGACCTGGCCGTCCGGCGGGGTCTCGCTCATTGCAAGAGGGC
>JAYVVB010000304.1:0-4383 GCA_043787455.1 Rhizobacter sp. | reverse complement strand
ACCGTCGGGCTGGTGTGGCTTTCGACCGTGATCACCTGCAGGCCGTTGGCGAGGCGGCGCTCGCGATAGACGATCGGCTTGACGGCGAGCGTCGCAGTCGAGCGCGCGGACGCGGGCGCTTTCGCTCTGGCCTTGCCCGGCGAGGCGGCGAACGCGCCATGCGATGCGACGGCGAGCGTTGTCAGGCCCACGAGGGTCGTGCACGCGGCGCGGCGAAGATCGTAAGAGCTCATGCGTCGGATGATAAGAGCCGGTCGAATAAGCACACGACGAATGGTTCGTTGCCGAATATGGTCATGGCTTCCTACGATGTCTGCCCTTTCGATCCGCGGCGCTGCCGCCACGACCTGCCGTGAACCCACTCCCTTTTTCGCGCGCGCTCGCGTTCGTCGCCGCTTCGTTCTTCGCGTTCGCCGCACACGCCGCCGACGTCACGCTTCTCAACGTCTCGTACGACCCGACGCGCGAGCTCTACCAGCAGTACGACGCCGCGTTCGCCGCGTTCTGGAAGGCCAAGACCGGCGACACGGTCTCGGTGAAGCAGTCGCACGGCGGCTCGGGCAGGCAGGCGCGCTCGGTCATCGACGGCCTCGACGCCGACGTCGTCACGCTCGCGCTCGCCTACGACATCGACGAGATCGCCGAGAAGTCCAAGGTGATCGCGCCCGACTGGCAGAAGCGCCTGCCCCACAACAGCGCGCCGTACACCTCGACCTACGTCTTCCTCGTCCGAAAGGGCAACCCGAAGGGCCTGCGAGACTGGGGCGACCTGGTCAAGCCCGGCGTCTCGGTCGTCACCGCCAATCCGAAGACCTCGGGCGGCGCGCGCTGGGGCTATCTCGCCGCCTACGGCTATGCGCTGCGCGCCCCCGGTGGCAACGACGCCAAGGCGCGCGACTTCATCGCCCGCCTGTTCCGCCAGGTGCCGGTGCTCGATTCGGGCGCCCGCGGCGCGACCGTCACCTTCGCGGATCGCGGCATCGGCGACGTGCTGCTCGCGTGGGAGAACGAAGCCCATCTCGCGCGCAAGGAGTTCGGCGCCGACAAGTTCGACATCGTCTACCCACCGACCAGCATCCTCGCCGAGCCGCCGATCGCCGTCGTCGACAAGGTCGTCGACAGGCGCGGCACGCGAAAGGTCGCCGAGGCCTATCTCGAGCATCTCTACTCGACCGAAGGCCAGGAGATCGCTGCGAAGAACTTCTATCGCCCGATCGACGACAAGGTCGCGGCGAAGTACGCGGTGCAGTTCCCGAAGATCGCGCTCTTCACGATCGATGAGGTCTTCGGCGGCTGGGCCAAGGCGCAGAAGACGCACTTCGCCGACGGCGGCGTCTTCGACCAGATCTACAGTGTGAAGTAGGAGCAGCTACGCGAGCGACTCGCGCACGAGCAGCGCGCCGCTCGTGCGGTTCGTCGCCGGGTCGACGACGAGGAGCGCGCCGGCGACGCGGTCGCGCGCGAAGCTCTCGATCGGCACCGGCTGCTGGGTCTCGAAGACGACCTCGCCGATGTCGTTGACGCCGAGGGCGTGAGCCTCGTGCGCCGCCAGCGTGTCGACGTCGAGGCGGCTTTCGATCGCGGCGATGCGACCCTGCAGCCAGCGGTTGCCGTGGCGCAGCCAGTACTTGCGGCCGACGATCGCTGGCTCGGTGTCGAGCCAGGCGAGCGTCGCCCGAAACGTCGTCGCCGGAGCCTGGCTGCCGGGCGCGGCGAGCCAGTCGCCGCGCGAGACGTCGAGCTGGCGGTCGAGGACGATGCCGGCGGAGCGTCCAGCGGCGACGCGCGCGACGCGACCGTCGGCCGCATGCAGCTCCGCGACCTGCGCCGCTTCGCCGCTCGGGAACACGGCGAGCGTGTCGCCGACCGCGACCTCGCCGCGCGCGACCCGGCCCCAGAGCACGCGCGAGCGATGGCCTGCGCCGCCGCTCGCGTCGCTGCCTAGGCCGCCGACATATTGCACCGGCACGAGTGTCGCGCCGAAGTTCGCGCTCTCGTCGGGGAGATGTTCGAGCAGCGCGAGCAGCGTCGGGCCGTTGTAGCCTTCGACCCGTCCGGCGCGACTCACGTTGTCGCCGCGCAGCGCCGAGATCGGCACGATCCCGGCGGGCACGAAGCCGGCGTGCGCCGCGAACTCGGCGAGAGCTGCGCGCACGCGCGCGAACGCCGCGCCGGGGTCGGCGACGGCATCGAGCTTGTTGACCGCGAAGACGATATGCGGCACGCGCAGGAGTCGTGCGAGGAGCGCGTGGCGGCGCGTCTGCGGCAGCAGCACGAGCGGTGTCGTTTCTACGCCGAGCGGCTGCGCCGCGAGGTCGAGCTTGGTGACATCGACGAGCACGACGGCGGCGTCGCTGCCCGCGGCCGCCGTGACCATGTTCCTCGTGTACTGCTCATGGCCGGGCGCGTCGGCGATGATGAACTTGCGCTTGCGCGTCGCGAAGTAGCGGTAGGCGACGTCGATCGTGATGCCCTGCTCGCGCTCGGCCTCGAGGCCGTCGGTGAGGAGCGAGAGATCGATCGGCTGGCCGCCGCCGGCGCGCGCTTCGAGGGCGCCGAGCTGGTCGGCGAGGATGGCGCGATTGTCGAGGAGGAGGCGGCCGATGAGCGTGCTCTTGCCGTCGTCGACCGACCCGGCAGTGAGAAAGCGCAACGGCTTCTTCGCGGTCGGCGCCGAGGCGTCGTTGGCTGCCGGCGTGGCCGCGAAGGCGTCGCCGGCTTCGGCGGCGAGCAGTGAGACGGTGCTCATCAGAAGTAGCCCTCTTTCTTGCGCCGCTCCATCGACGCGTCCGACGTGCGGTCGTCCATGCGCGTCGCGCCGCGCTCGCTCACGGTCACGAGGAGCGTCTCGCCGACGACCTCGGCCGCGTTCGAGGCAAGGCTTTCGACAGGGCAGGTGCAGGTCATGTCGCCGACGGTGCGAAAGCGCACGTCGACGGTCTCGATCGTCTCGCCCGGCGCGGCCAGAGTCACCGCCGTCATCGGCACGAACAGGCCGCGACGGCGCACGACCTGGCGCGGGTGCGTGTAGTACAGGCTCGGCAGCGCGATCTTCTCGCGCTGGATGTAGAGCCAGACGTCGAGCTCGGTCCAGTTGCTGATCGGAAACGAGCGCATGTGCTCGCCCGGCTTCAGACGCGTGTTGAAGAGCGTCCAGAGCTCGGGTCGCTGGTTCTTGGGCTGCCACTGGCCGAAGCTGTCGCGGTGGGAGAGGATGCGCTCCTTGGCCCGCGCCTTTTCTTCGTCGCGGCGGGCGCCGCCGATGAGCACGTCGAACCGGTGCTCGTCGACCGCTTCCATCAGCGTCACGCTCTGGTGGCCGTTGCGCGACTCGTCGGGCGAGGCGAGGCGAACGGTGCCGCGCGCCATCGAGTCTTCGAGGTGGGCGACGATGAGCAGCTCGCCGAGGTCGGCGACGATCTCGTCGCGAAAGGCGATCACTTCGGGAAAGTTGTGGCCGGTGTCGACGTGCAGGAGAGGGAACGGCAGCCGCGACTTCGCCGCACCGGCGAGCTTGAACGCCTTCTGCGCAAGATGAAGGACGACGCATGAGTCCTTGCCGCCGGAGAACAGCAGGGCGGGCCGCTCGAACGCGGCCGCGGTCTCGCGCAGGACGAAGATCGCTTCTTCCTCGAGCGCGTCGAGCTGGGCGACGTCGAACTCGGGCAGAAGCAGGCGGTCGAGCGCCGTGGGCGCGTTCATGCGGCGGATCTGTCGGATTCGTTCAGGGGCAGGGCGTGCAGGCCGCATTCCTTCGCGCCCTGTTCCCACCACCAGCGGCCGGCGCGAAAGTCCTCGCCGACGGCGATGGCGCGGGTGCAGGGGGCGCAGCCGATGCTCGGATGGAACTGATCGTGCAAGGCGTTGTAGGGCACGTCGTGCGACTGGATGTAGTGCCAGACGTCGGCCCAGTTCCAGTCGGCGAGCGGGCTCAGCTTGGCGCGGCCGGCGTCGTCGACGGCTTCGAAGGCGATCTCGCCGCGCTCGTTCGACTGCTCGCGGCGCAGGCCCGTGACCCAGGCGTCACGGCCTTCGAGCATGCGACCGAGCGGCTCGAGCTTCCTCATCGCGCAGCAGGCCTTCCTCAGCTCGACGCTCTTGTACATCGCGTCTTCGCCGTTGCGAGCGACGAAGGCGATCGTCGCCTCGCGCGGCGGCCGGTGGCGCTCGATGGCGATGCCGTAGCGCTCGCGCACGGCGCCGATCAGGTCGAGCGTCTCGGCGTGGAGCTTGCCGGTGTCGAGCGTGGCGACGACGATCGGCAGGTCGTATCGGGCGATCAGGTCGGTGACGACCTGATCCTCGGCGCCGAGGCTCGAGGCCTGGACGATCAGGCCGCGATGCGCCTCGGCGGCGCGCACAAGCAGAGAGACCGCGTGTTCG
>JAYVVB010000303.1:0-2674 GCA_043787455.1 Rhizobacter sp. | reverse complement strand
ACCGAATCATTCGGTCCATTGTGCGCGGGGTTCGCGAAGGGGCTCGAAGACGCGAGTCGCGCTCAGATCGCGCACGACACCGGCGTCGCCCGCAGCTCCTCGACGAGGACAGACGCGGCGATGCCGATGAGGTAGCCGCGCCGGCCGCCATTGATGTAGATGCGATCGAGCCCGAGGACCGTCGCCTCGACGAACACCGGCATCGGCTTTCTCGTCGCGAACGGCGACGTGCCGCCGACCTGACAGCCACTCGCCCGCTCGGCGACCTCGGGGGTGCACGGCGCAACCGACTTGGCGCCGATCGCGCGCGCCAGGTTCTTCGTGCTCACCTGCTTGTCGCCGTGCATCAGCACGATCAGCGGCTCGGCCTTCTCGTTCTGCATCACGAGCGTCTTGACGACGGCGTGCTCGTCGACGCCGAGCTGACGCGCCGACTCGGCCGTACCGCCGTGCTCGACATAGTCGTAGACGTGCTCGCTGAACCCGATGCCGGCGCGACGCAGCGACTGCGTCGCCGGCGTCTCGCTCACGTGTGCGGATTTCTTTGCCATCGCCGGAAGGTTCCGGCGCGATTCTGCCGCGTCAGCGCGGGCGGCCGGCCGCGTCGTCGACCGGTGCAGCGGCGCCGTCATCGACGTCGAGACCGAAGCGCGTCTGCCGGCCCCAGCGGCGCTCGCCCTTCAGGAACGACACCCAGCCGAGCAAGGCACCGGTGTGGCGCAGCAGCTGGAAGGTGAACGGCTCGGCGAGCGCCGCGAGCAGCGCCGCGCCGAAGCTCGCGCGCCGTGCATCGCCAACCCAACGCCGGTACAGATGCACCGACCAGAGATGGAACGCGAGGTCGATCGCGATCTTCGCGCCGATGACACCGGCAACCGGGAAGAGCACGTCGAGCCTTCCGCCCGCGGCGTAGGCGGCGAGAAGTGCGAACGCGGTGAGGCCGTAGAGCGGTTGCAGCGTGTCGACCGCCTTCACCGGCAGCATCGCCAGGCCGAGCCAGCCGTAGCGACGGTCACCGACCATCGCCCGATACCAGTACTGCGTCTGCAGGAAGCCGCCGAACCAGCGCCGGCGTTGGCGCAAAAAGGCGCCGACGCTGCCCGGCGCCTCGGTGCGCGCCTGCGCGTCGCCGAGGACGCGAAAGCGCCAGTCGAGGCCGCGATCGACGGCGTGCCGGCGCAGGCGATGGATGAGCTCGTAGTCCTCGACCATGCACGCCGGATCGAAGCCGCCGACGTCGAGCAGCGCGGCGCGGCGAAAGCCGGCGAAGGCGCCCGAGACGAGGAGCAGGCTGTCGAGCCGCATCCAGGCGTAGCGCGAGAGGAAGTTGCGGATGTACTCGTAGGTCTGGAACCACTCGAGGCAGCGGCCGGCGAGCGTCGGCCGGCACACCGGCGTGATCACGCCGGTGACGCCGACGAGCGCGGGCTCCGCCGAGAACGCGCGCCGCACCGCGGCGACGGCGCGGGCGTCGAGCAGGGTGTCGCCGTCGACGGTGACGACGACGTCGGTGCGCGTGCGCAGGATCGCAGCGTTGAGCGCGCGTGCCTTGCCGGCGTGCGGCAGGCGCAGCCAGACGAGCGAAGTCGCGCCCTCGCGGACCGTGCTTTCCGCGCCGAGCGATGGCGTCGCCAGGCCATAGCGCTCGCCGAGCAGGGTCGGTGTCGCATCGGTCGAGCCGTCGTCGGCGATGACGATCTCGTCGGCGCCGTCGGTCTGGGCGAGCAGCGCGGCGATCGTCGCCGGCAGCACCGCCGCCTCGTTGTGCGCCGCGACGATCACCGTCAAGCGGCTTCTTGCACCCTCGACCTGGGGCGCCGCGGCCGGTGCGAGAAGGCGCCACGTCTGCCAGCCGACGAAGGCCTGGAGCACGGTGTCGTAGGCGATGTAGACCAGACCCACCGACCACGCGAAGACGCCGCCCTGGCGAAAGGCGAGGACGAAGAGAGTCACCCAGGCCGCGAGCACCAAGCCGTGGATGACGGCGCTGCGCGCGGGGGTTGGCGGCGGGGAGAGGCGCGACGAGGCGAGAGCCAGGGCCGGCGCGAGGGAATCGGTCAAGGGCGGTCGGAAGTGAAATTGATCGTACGCAGGGCAAAGACCAGTGGACGCGGATGGACACGCACCGCCGGCCGAAGTTTCGCCGTGGTGTGAAATACGCGCCATGGCCTTCGTTCCCCCGACCGACCGCTACACTCGCACCGCCGTCGTCCTGCACTGGCTCGTCGCCGTCCTCATCGTCGCCAATGTCGCGCTCGCGCTCAGCGCCGAGAGCCTCCCCGACGATTGGATCCGCCCGGTGATCGATGCCCACAAATCGACCGGCATCACCGTGCTCGGCCTGGTGCTGCTGCGCATCCTCTGGCGCCTCGGCCACCCGCCGCCGCCCTTGCCACGCAGCTACGCGCGATGGGAGCGCTTCGGCGCCCACGCGGCGCATGGCGTGCTCTACGGGCTGATGCTGCTGTTGCCCTTGTCGGGCTGGCTCCACGATTCGGCGTGGAAGGACGCGGCGACGCATCCGATGCAGCTCTTCGGCCTCGTCCCGTGGCCACGCCTCGGCTTCATCGCGAACGTCGAGCCGGTGACGAAGGAGTCGCTGCACGACCTCTTCGGCGCGTTCCACACCGCCTTCGGCTACATCCTCTACGGTCTCCTGGCGCTGCACGTCGGC
>JAYVVB010000302.1:0-2890 GCA_043787455.1 Rhizobacter sp. | reverse complement strand
GCTGGCGCGTCTCGCGGCAATCACGGCGTTCGTTCCGCCAGCAACGATCAGGTCCACCTTGAGCTTGGCGAGGTCCTCGGCCAAGGCCGGGAAGCGGCTGTCATCGCTGTCCGCGGTGCGCAATGTAATGCTGAGACGAGCCTTGGGGTAGCCCAGTGCGAGCATCTCCTGGGCAAGTTGGTCGTACACCTCTCGAGCATTCGCTACTTTCCAGGGGACCAGCAGCCCAATGACTCGGGGAGCCTGCTGAGCTCCGCTGAGTCCGGAATTGAAGGCCACCAATCCGAGAAGAAGCCTCCGACGGGACGGCATGACATCGGGTCCGGTGGGGGTGATGCTAGACGCGCTCGATCACGATCGCGATGCCCTGGCCCACGCCGATGCACATCGTGCACAGGGCATAGCGGCCGCCGCTGCGATGCAGCTGGCTCACCGCGGTCGTGACGAGGCGCGCCCCGCTCGCGCCGAGCGGATGGCCGAGGGCGATCGCGCCGCCGTTCGGGTTGACACGGGCGTCGTCGTCGGCGAGGCCGAGGTCGCGCAGGACGGCGAGGCCTTGCGCGGCGAACGCCTCGTTGAGCTCGATCACGTCCATTTTCGCCAGCGCCAGGCCGGTGAGCTCGAGGACTTTCCTCGTCGCTGGCGCCGGGCCCATGCCCATGATCCGCGGCGGCACGCCCGCCGTCGCCATGCCGACGACGCGGGCGCGCGGCACGAGGCCGTGGCGACCCGCGGCGCGCTCGCTCGCCAGGATCAGCGCGCAAGCGCCGTCGTTCACGCCCGAGGCGTTGCCCGCCGTCACCGAGCCGTCGGGCTTGACGACGCCCTTCAGCTTGGCGAGCGCCTCGAGGCTCGTGTCGCGCGGATGCTCGTCCTTGGCGACGACGATCGGCTCGCCCTTCTTCTGCAGGGTCGTCACCGGCACGATCTCGCCGTCGAAGAAGCCGGCCTTCTGCGCCGCGACCGCCTTCTGCTGCGAGGCGAGCGCCATCCGGTCCTGCGCTTCGCGCTCGATCTTGTAGTCGGCGGCGACGTTCTCGGCCGTCTCGGGCATCGAGTCGACGCCGTACATCTCCTTCATCAGCCGGTTGACGAAGCGCCAGCCGATGGTCGTGTCGTAGACCGCGTTCGTGCGCGAGAACGCGCTCTCGGCCTTCGGCATGACGAAGGGCGCGCGGCTCATGCTCTCGACGCCGCCGGCGATCATCAGCTCGGCCTCGCCGGCGCGGATCGCGCGCGCCGCGCTGCCGACCGCGTCCATGCCCGAGCCGCAGAGCCGGTTGATGGTCGCGCCCGGCACGGAGTGTGGCAGGCCGGCGAGCAGCGCCGACATGCGCGCGACGTTGCGGTTGTCCTCGCCGGCCTGGTTGGCGCAACCGTAGAGCACGTCGGCGACGGCGCCCCAATCGACCTTGGCGTTCCTCGCCATCAGGGCACGGATCGGCACCGCGCCCAGGTCGTCGGCGCGCACGGACGCCAAGGCGCCGCCATAGCGGCCGATCGGTGTGCGCACCGCATCGCAGATGAAGGCTTCGGTCGGATTCATGCATGTCCTCCTCCCTCTCCCGCCTTGCGGGTGAGGGTAAGCGCCGCGCCGGTCATGCGCTGCAACTCCTCGAAGCGTACGCCTTCCGGATGGTCGATCACGACCAGGCCCGAAGGCGTGACGTCGATCACCGCGAGTTCTGTGTAGATGCGGGCGACGCAGCCGATCCCGGTGAGCGGATAGGTGCAGCTCGCGACGATCTTGTGGCCGCCGCTCTTCGTCGTGTGCTCCATCATCACGTACGTCTTCTTGGCGCCGATGGCGAGATCCATCGCGCCGCCCACGGCAGGGATCGCGTCGGCCGCGCCGGTGTGCCAGTTGGCAAGGTCGCCGCTGGCCGACACCTGGAACGCGCCGAGCACGCAGACGTCGAGATGGCCGCCGCGCATCATCGCGAAGCTGTCGGCGTGATGGAAGAACGAGCCGCCGGGGAGCAGCGTCACCGGCTGCTTGCCGGCGTTGATGAGGTCGAAGTCCTCTTCGCCTTCCTTCGGCGCCGGGCCCATGCCGATGACGCCGTTCTCGCTGTGCAGCACGACTTCGCGTCCGGCGGGCAGATGATTGGCGACGAGCGTCGGCAGGCCGATGCCGAGGTTCACGACCGCACCGTCGGGGATGTCGCGCGCGACCCGCGCTGCCATCTCGGCCCGGCTCCATGACGTTGCTGCCAAGCCGATCTCCTCAGGCTTGTTGCTTGAATCCGCCGGCGCTGGTCGCGACCCGGTCGATGCGCACGATGCGCTGCACGAAGATGCCGGGCGTGACGACCGCCTCCGGATCGAGGCTGCCGAGCGGCACGATCTCGTGCACCGTGGCGATGGTGGTCTTCGCGGCCATCGCCATCACCGGCCCGAAGTTGCGCGCCGTCATGCGGTAGGTGAGGTTGCCCCAGCGGTCGCCGCGCTCGGCCTTGATGAAGGCGTAGTCGGCGTGGATGGGTGCCTCGAGCACGTACATCCTGCCGTCGATCTCGCGCGTTTCCTTGCCTTCGGCCAGCAGCGTGCCGTAGCCGGTGGGCGTGAAGAAGCCGCCGATACCGGCGCCGGCGGCACGGATGCGCTCGGCCAGGTTGCCCTGCGGGACGAGTTCGAGTTCGAGCTCGCCGCTGCGGTACAGGGTGTCGAAATGGTGACTGTCGGCCTGGCGCGGAAACGAACAGATGATCTTCCTCACCCGCTTTTTCGCCAGCAGCGCCGCGAGGCCGGTGTCGCCGTTGCCGGCGTTGTTGTTGACGATGGTGAGATTGCTGGCGCCCTGGGCGATCAGGCCGTCGATCAGCTCGTTGGGCAGTCCGGCGGTGCCGAAGCCGCCCATCATCACGGTGGCGCCGTCGGGCACGTCGGC
>JAYVVB010000301.1:0-4240 GCA_043787455.1 Rhizobacter sp. | reverse complement strand
GGGCCGCGACCATGGCTGCCCCGTGGATCTCCGGAGGCATGCGCAACATCAATTTGCCCGATGCCGGCTTTTCCGGCCGGATGCCCTGTTCCTTGCAATCGCGCAGGAAGTCGTCGGCCGCAGCTTCGCACTGGCGGCGCAACTCGGCCACGGTCTTACCGTGGAAGCTGATCATCGTGCGCAGCCCGAGAAAGCGACCGACGAAGATGCCGTCCCGATCGTCGAAATCGATCCGTGCGGTGTAGCCCTTGTGGCTCATGGTGTTCATGGTCTGACTCCACATCGTTCCAGAAGCTCTCGCGCCTCTTCGACCTGATATCTCCTGGCTTCCTTGCCGGGATGCGGCCGGTGACAGCGCCATTGCTCGCCCTGCAGCATGACCTTCAGGCGCGAACCTTCGCGTTCGAACAGCTCTGCGCCAAGCGCTACGATGAGGGCCTCGATATCAGCGAAGACGATGGCAAGAGAGATAGGGGTCGCGAAGACGGCGCGCAGCGTCTTTCGATGCTTGCTGTTCACGACAAAATGATATCTTTTTACGATATCTCATGCTATCGAATATTGATAGCAAGCAGCGTGGGGATCGAGCGCGCTTCGCTCGTCGGGTGCGTCTTAGTTCACCGAGAGCAACTGCGCCGCGGCCTTGTCGTTGGCCTCGGCCGTCGTGAGCGACTTCATCTGCGCCTCGAACTGGCGCGCCGCCGCGATCATCGAGACCATGGTCTCGACGGCGCTGACGTTGGAGCCTTCGAGCGCGCCGTCCTGCACGCGCGCGGCGGGGTCCGCGGAGAGGTCGCCGCCCGCGGCGCGGAACAGGCCGTCGGTGCCGCGCGCGAGCAGCGCATCGGGCGTGACGAGCTTGAGCTTGCCGACCGAGGTGCTGCGACCGTTGGCAGCCGTCGAGCTGACGGTGCCGTCGGCGGCGATGCTCACCGCCGTGTTCGGCGGCACCTGGATCGGGCCGCCGTCGCCGAGAACGGTCAGGCCCGAGACCGTGGTCAGCGTGCCTTCGGCGTTGACGTCGAGCGAGCCGCCGCGGGTGTAGGCCTCGGTGCCGTCGAGCCCCTGCACGGCGAGCCAGGACGCGCCGCCCATCGCGACGTCCAAGTTTCGCCCGGTCGCGGCGACCTGGCCGGGCGTGGCGTCGTACCCGGGCGTCGACTCGAGCGCGTAGACGCGCGTGCTCGCCCCGCTGCCTTCGACCGGCACGGCACGAAACGCCGCGAGCTCGGCGCGAAAGCCGACGGTCGAGACGTTGGCGAGGTTGTTCGCCAGCGTCTCCTGGCGTTGCATGGTCGCCTTCGCGCCGGACATCGACAAGTAGATGAGGCGGTCCATGGCTCAGCGGTGCTCGATCAACGCAGGTTGACGATGGTCTGCAGGACCTGGTCCTGCGTCTTGATCGTCTGCGCGTTGGCCTGGTAGGTGCGCTGCGCCGTGATCATGTTGACCAGCTCGGCCGTGAGGTCGACGTTCGATTCCTCGAGCGCTCCCGCCTGCAGGACGCCGATGTTGCCGTCGCCCGGCACGCCGACGAGCGGATCGCCCGAGGTGAAGCTGCGCGCCCAGGCGTTGCCGCCGAGCGGCTGCAGGCCCTGCGGGTTGTGGAAGGTGGCGAGCTCGAACTGGCCCGCGGGCTTGGTCTGGCCGTTGGAATAGCGCGCGCTGATGATGCCGTTGCTCTCGACCTGCACGCCGATCAGCTGGCCCGCGGCGTAGCCGTTCTGGACCAGGTTGGTGACGCCGAACTGCGAGCCGTACTGGGTCGCGCCGCTCAGGCTGAGGGCAACACCGGTGATCGGCACCGTGAGCGCGCCGGCGGCGTTGGGCACGGCGGGGATGTCGAGCGCGACCGTGCCGACTGGCGCCGTGGGCGTGCCGCCGTTGGCCGGGAACGAAATCGTCGTCGAGGCGGCCGGGTTGCCGCCGGCCGTCTTGATCGGCGTTCCGTTCGCCGACACGTAGACGTTCCACGTGTCGGGCGCGGACTTCTGGAAGTAGTAGGTCAACGCCACGGCCTGGCCCTTGGCGTCGTAGACCGTCTGCGAGGTCGCGTTGTTGTAGGTCGTCGGGTCGGTGAAGCTGATCGGCGCGCCGGCGGCGGGCAAGGTCACGCCGAGACGTGCGTCGAGGTTCAGCTCCATGTCGACCTTGGTCGTGACCGCCGGCGTGATGCCCGCGGTCGGCATCTGCAGCGCCGTGGCCGCGCCGGCGACGATCGTGCCGGTCGCGTCGGCGGCGTAGCCCATCAGTTTTTGCGACTGGTCGTTGACGATGAAGCCCGTGCGGTCGACCTTGAACTGGCCGTTGCGGGTGTACGAGACGCCACCCTTGGCGTCGCTCACCTCGAAGAAGCCGCTGCCGTTGATCGCCAGGTCGAGCGGGTTGTCGGTGGCGGTGATGGTGCCCTGGGTGAACTGCTGCGCAACCGCGGCGACCGAGACGCCGATGCCGACCGAGTTCTGGCTGCCGCCGAGCGCGTTGGCATAGATGTCGGCGAATTCCGCGCGCGCGGACTTGGCGCCGTAGGTGTTCGCGTTGGCGATGTTGTTGCCGATGATCTCGAGGCTCTTGCTCGAGGCGTTGAGTCCTGACAGACCTTGCTGGAAACCCATGGCGATGCTCTTTCAGAGGATGCGGCCGAAGCCGCAGGGGAGACAGATCAGTTGAAGGCCTTGACCGAGCTGTAGGCCACGGTGCCCGAGTTCTGCAGCTCGAGGTTGAAGGTGGTGCCGCTGACGCTGATCGCCTCGACGCGGTCGCGCATCAGCGCCGTCGCCGTCGTCGCGACGCCGCCGCGGGTGGCGCTGACGCGGAAGGTGAGGCCGCTGGCGCTGGTCGCTGTGCCCGCAGGCCAGTCGAAGCTGTGCACGCCCGCGCTCTCGGCGCCGAGGTTGAGGGTCTGCATCACGGCGCCGCTGGGCGAGAGGATCTCGACCTTCACCGCGTCGGCGGCGCCGGTGAGCTCGAAGCCGCCCTGGCCGACGGCTGCGGTGTCGTCGACGCTCAGCTTGTTGCCGGCGACGATCACGTCGCGGCCGACGAGCGAAGCGCCCTGCACCGCCTGCAGCTGCATGAACTGCGACGACAGGCCCTGCACCGTGGTGTTGAGCTTGTCGATGCCGGTGACGGTGTTGATCTGCGCCATCTGGCTCGTCACCTGGGCGTTGTCCATCGGGTTGAGCGGATCCTGGTTCTTCATCTGCGCGACGAGGAGCTTCAGGAATCGGTCGGCCGTGACGGTGGCGTCGTTCGCGCTCGTCGCGGCCGGTGTCGAGGTGACGGTGACGTCGCTCGTCGTCGAGGTGGGGGCGGTGACGGCCATGGTGGTTGTTTCTCCGGTGGGGACGGCGATGGGCTGCTATCAGCTGCCCTGGCCGAGCTGGATCGTCTTCAGCAGAAGCGACTTCGCGGTGTTCATCACCTCGAGGTTGTTCTGGTACGAGCGCGACGCCGAGATCATGTTGACCATCTCCTCGACCGCGTTGACGTTGCTGTAGGTCACGTAGCCCTCCGCGTCGGCAGCCGGGTGCTTCGGGTCGTGGACCTTGCGCCCCGGCGTCTGGTCTTCGCTGATCGTGCTGACGCGAACGCCGGCAGCGGTCGGATCGTTCGCCGTCTGGCCGACGAGCTCGGTCTGGAATGTGACCTGGCGCGCCTTGTAGGCCTGGCCGTTCGGGCCGGCGACGGTGTCGGCGTTGGCCAGGTTCGAGGCGACGACGTTGAGGCGCTGGCTCTGCGCGCTCGCGGCGCTGCCCGAGACGTTGAAGATCGACAGCATGCTCATGTCGGCTCCTTGGATTCGTTGGTAGCAGTCACTGACCGGTGATCGCCGAGAGCGACGTCCGCACGTTGCTGTTGATGAAGCGAAGCGTCGCCTCGTACTTGATCGCGTTGTCGGCGAAGCTCGCGCGCTCGCGGTCCATGTCGACGGTGTTGCCGTCGAGGTTGGTCTGCGACGGCGTCGCGTAGGTAAGCTCGCTGCCGGCGAGGCCGCCGCTCAAGCCGGGCGCGCCGGCGCCGATATGTCCGGTGTGGCTCGTCGCCAGCGTCGAGGCCGACGGCAGGGTCGAGGTCGCCGCCTGCAGCGTCTTGGCGAAATCCATGTCGCGGGCGATGTAGCCCGGCGTGTCGGCGTTGGCGATGTTGCTGGCGATCAGGCGCTGGCGCTCCGAGCGCAGCTGCAGCGCCTGGCCCTGGAAGTCGAGCGAATCGGTCAATCGGTTGAGCATGACGGGCC
>JAYVVB010000300.1:0-5772 GCA_043787455.1 Rhizobacter sp. | reverse complement strand
ACGCCGTGCTCCTTCTCGAACTTCTCCTGGAAGCGCTTCCTCATCTCGATCACCGGCGCCATGTTCACTTCGTTGAACGTCGTGAGGATGGCGTTGGTGGCCTGCGACTGGAGCAGGCGCTCGGCGATGCGGGCGCGCAACCGGCTCATCGGCACGCGCTGCTCCGGGCGGTCGCCTAGGCTGCTCACCGGCGGCGCGGCGACGATGGGCAACGCGCGCGTCGTGGGCGCGGGGGACGCGACGGGCCCGGGCGCGCGCGCAGCGGGTGCCGGAGCGGCCGGCGTCGGCGCGGGCGCGGCGGGGGTCGCCTTGCCGGAAGCCTGTGCACTCAGGGCCTCGAGGACGTCGCCCTTGGTCACGCGTCCGTCCTTGCCGGTGCCCTGGACCGCCGTGACCGGCATGTCGTGCTCGGCCATCAGCTTCGCTGCCGCCGGCATGGCAATGCCGCTCTTGGTCTCGGCGAGCGCCGCGACCTCGGCGGGCAAGCCGGGCTTTTCGCCCGGCGCCGGCTGAGCCTCGGGCACGCTGCGGATCTGCATCGCCCCCGAGACGGCTTCCTGGCCTTCGGTGTCGATCTTGGCGATCACCTCGTCGCCGACGCAGCTGTCGCCGTCGTTCTTTATGATCTGCGCAAGCACGCCGGCGGCCGGAGCGGGCACCTCGAGGACGACCTTGTCGGTCTCGATCTCGACCAGGATCTCGTCCATCTCGACCGCCTGGCCCGGCTTCTTCTTCCATTGCAGAAGCATCGCTTCCGCCACCGATTCCGACAACTGCGGAACCTTCACTTCGATCAGTGCCATCTTGCCACCTTGTTCAGTGTCTTCTTGTCGAAGCGACCGGCCGGCCGCCGGGCTGCTCCAAGGCCTGCCGCGCCGCCGCGGGGGGCAGGGAGCGCAGCGACCGTGGGGGTCCTATTTCGTGAGAACGAAGCCTTTGAGCTTGCCGAAGGCCTGCTCCAGCAGCGCCTTCTGCTGCTCCTGGTGCAGGTGGGCATAGCCCACGGCGGGCGACGCCGATGGCGGCCGGCCCGCGTAGCCGAGGCGTTGGCCATCGCTCATGTTCTCGTGGATGTAGTGCTGGACGAAGAACCACGCGCCCTGGTTCTGCGGCTCGTCCTGGCACCACACGACCTCGGTGAGATTCGGATACTTCTTGAGCTCGGCCGCGAACGCCTTGTGCGGGAACGGATAGAGCTGCTCGACCCGAACGATCGCCACATCCGGGTTCTTGCGCTCGACACGCGAACGCACGAGGTCGTAGTACACCTTGCCCGAGCAGGCGATCAGCCGCTTGACCTTCTCGGCGTTGACCTCGGCGCTCTGCTCGCCGATGACGGTCTTGAACTCGCCCTTGGTGAAGTCGGTGAGCGGCGAGCTCGCATCCTTGGCGCGCAGCAGCGACTTGGGCGTCATGATGATCAGGGGCTTCCTGAACATGCGCCCCATCTGGCGCCTGAGCACATGGAAGATCTGACTCGCCGAGGTCGGCTGGACGACCTGCATGTTGTTGTCAGCCGAGAGCTGCATGAAGCGCTCGAGCCGTGCCGACGAGTGCTCCGGCCCCTGCCCTTCGTAGCCGTGCGGCAGCATCAATGTCAGGCCGTTGGCGCGACCCCACTTCACTTCGCCCGAGGCGATGAACTGGTCGATCACGACCTGCGCGCCGTTGACGAAGTCGCCGAACTGCGCTTCCCAGATCACGAGCGTGTTCGGCTCGGCGCTGGCGTAGCCGTATTCGAAACCGAGCACCGCCTCTTCCGAAAGCAGCGAGTCGATGACGACGAAGGGCGCCTGACCGTCGGCGACGTGCTGCAGGGGCGTGTAGGTACCTTCGTCCCAGCGCTCGCGGTTCTGGTCGTGGAGCACGGCGTGGCGGTGCGTGAACGTGCCGCGCGCCGAGTCCTCGCCCGAAAGCCGGACCGCGTAGCCGCTCGCGACCAGCGAGGCGAAGGCGAGGTGCTCGCCCATGCCCCAGTCGACCCGGACCTCGCCCCTGCCCATCGCGGCACGGTCGGCAAGCACCTTCTCGACCAGCGGATGGACCTTGAAGCTCGGCGGCACGGTGGTGATGCGCTCGGCCAGGCGCTTCAGCTCCGTCACCGGCAGCGCCGTATCGGCGGCGTCGGTCCACTTCTTGCCGAGGAAGGGCGACCAGTCGACCGCGTACTTGCTCTTGTAGTTGGTGAGCACCGGGTCGTAGCTGCTCTTGCCGGCGTCGAGCGCGGCGCGGGTCGACTTCACCAGCGCGTCGGGGCCGTCGGGCGGCAGCACGCCCTGGAGCACGAGCTTGTCGCCGTAGAGCTTCCTCGTGCCCGTATGCGCCGCGATCTTCTTGTACATCAGCGGCTGGGTCATCGCCGGCGTGTCCTGCTCGTTGTGGCCGAGCTTCCTGAAGCAGACGATGTCGACGACGACGTCCTTGTTGAACTCCTGGCGATAGTCGAGGGCGAGCTGGCTGCACAGGATGACGGCCTCGGGGTCGTCGCCGTTCACGTGCAGCACCGGCGCCTCGATCATCTTGACGACGTCGGTGCAGTAGAGCGTCGAGCGCGAGTCGCGCGGATCGGAGGTCGTGAAGCCGATCTGGTTGTTGATGACGACGTGGATCGTGCCGCCGGTGTAGTAGCCGCGCGTCTGCGCCAGCGCCAGCGTCTCCATCACGACGCCCTGACCGGCGAAGGCCGCGTCGCCGTGGACGATCACCGGCAACACGGTGTCGCCCTCGGTGTCGCCGCGCCGGTCGAGGCGCGCCTTGACCGACCCCTCGACCACCGGGTTGACGATCTCGAGGTGCGACGGGTTGAACGAGAGGCTCAGGTGGACCGGACCGCCGTGGGTGGTGATGTCGCTCGAAAAGCCCTGGTGGTACTTCACGTCGCCGGAAGGCAGGCTTTCGGGTGCCGTGTGGTCGAACTCGGCGAACAGGTCCTTCGGCATCTTGCCGAGCGTGTTCACCAGCACATTGAGGCGGCCGCGATGGGCCATGCCGATCACGATCTCCTGCACGCCGCGTCCGCCGGCCCGCTGGACGAACTCGTCCATCGAGGCGATGAAGCTCTCGCTGCCCTCGAGCGAGAAGCGCTTCTGGCCAACGTACTTGGTGTGCAGGTAGCGCTCGAGACCTTCGGCCGCGGTCAGCCGCTCGAGAATATGGAGCTTCTGCTCGGCGGTATAGCTCGGCTTCGAGCGGATCGACTCGAGGCGCTGCTGCCACCAGCGCTTCTCGGTCGGCTCGGTGCAGTGCATGTATTCGGCGCCGATCGTGCTGCAGTAGGTCTCGCGCAGCGCCTGCACGATCTGGCGCAGCGTCATGTGCTCGTCGGTCGTGAAGTAGGTGTTCGTCGCGCTGAACACCATGTCCATGTCGGCCTCGCTGAGGTCGTAGAACGCGGGCTCGAGCTCGGGAATCTTGGGGCGCTCCTGGCGCTTCAGCGGATCCAGGTCGGCCCAGAGCGAGCCGAGCGATCGATAGGCGGCGATGAGCGACTGGACGTAGACCTGCTTCCTCGCGATCGCCAGGTCCTCGCTCGATGCGCGGTTGCCGAAGGCGTTGGCCTTGGCGCGCTGTGCGAACGATTCGACGACCGGTGCGTGCGCCATGTCGCGCGCGCTCGTCCCGTCGGTGGCGGGGACGTTCTGAAGCGCGTCGAAGTAGGCGCGCCACTTATCGGGGACGGAGCCCGGATTGTCGAGATAGGCCTCGTACAGCTCCTCGACGTACGGCGCGTTGCCGCCGAACAGGTACGAGCTCGACCTGCTTTCCTGCATCATTTCGCTCACCTTTCGCGCCGGTTTCCGACGCTGCAGTGGGTTTGAAAACCTTCCGCGTTTCGGCTTCGCCGGCTCACGGACTAGCGACCCGGCCGGCGCGCTCTCGCACTGGCTACGGGATCACGTATAACTGTAGCACCGGGCTATGCCCGCTATGCGGCGAGGGGCTGGCGCAACGCCGTCAACTTCGCACGCGCGAGCTCGAATTCCCTGGCCAGTCGCTCGATCAGCTCGCGCGCCGGCACGACTTTCTTGACCGCACCAATGCCCTGGCCGCTGCCCCAGATGTCCTTCCACGCCTTGGTCGCGTTTCCGCCGAAATTCATCTTCGTCGGATCGCTTTCCGGCAGGGCTTCGGGATCGAGCCCGGCATTGCGGACAGAGCCCTTCAGGTAGTTGCCGTGAACGCCGGTGAACAAGCTCGAGTAGACGATGTCGTCGCTGCTGCCGGCGACGATCATCTCCTTGTATTCGTCGACAGCGCGCGCTTCCTCGGTCGCGACGAAGGCGGTGCCGATGTAGGCGAAGTCGGCGCCCATGGCGAGCGCGGCGAGGACGCCGCCGCCGGTCGCGATCGCGCCCGAGAGCGCGAGCGGGCCGTCGAACCACTCCCGGATCTCTGCGACGAGGGCGAACGGGCTCTTCACGCCGGCATGGCCGCCCGCGCCGGCGGCGACGGCGACGAGGCCGTCGGCGCCCTTCTCGATCGCCTTCCTGGCGAAGGCGTTGTTGATGATGTCGTGCATCACGACGCCGCCCCAGCCGTGGACCGCTTCGTTCAGGTCGGTGCGCGCGCCGAGCGAGGTGATCACGATCGGCACCTTGTACTTCGCGCAGACGGCGAGGTCGTGTTCGAGGCGGTCGTTGCTCTTGTGCACGATCTGGTTGATCGCGAACGGCGCGGCCTTCTTCTCGGGATGGGCGCGGTCGTGCTCAGCCAGCGTCTCGGTGATCTCGGCCAGCCATTCGTCGAGCTGCTCCGCGGGTCGCGCGTTCAGCGCCGGCATCGAACCGACGACACCCGCCTTGCACTGCTCGATCACGAGCTTCGGGTTGCTGACGATGAAGAGCGGCGCGCCGAAGATCGGCAAGGGCAGGTCGCGGAGGACGGCGGGCAGCGGCATGGGCTTCCTTGCGAAGTTCGCGGTGGCAGGTGGGATCAGAAAGAGTCGAGCGCCATCGCCATGACGCTGTCGGCGCCTTCGACGATCGAGTCGCGCAGGCCTGGGGCCTTTGCGAGCAGGTGCTCTGCGTAGAAGCGCGCCGTCGCGACCTTGGCCTCGAGGAAGGCGCGGTCGCCGTCGCCGGCGACGAGCAACGCCTCGGCGGCGATCAGCGAGCGCGCCATCTGCCAGCCGGCCATCACATTGCCGGCGAGCATGAGGTAGGGGACCGAGCCGGCGAACGCGGCGTTGGGATGGCTCTTCGTCTCGGCGACGATGAAGTCGACGACCTGCTCGAAGGCTTCGCGTGCGGCGCGCAGGCGCTTCAACATCGAGCGGGCCGCAGCGCTCTGACGATCGCCGAGCTCGGTCTCGGTCGCGGCGATCTGGCGCGCGATGCCCTTGGCGACGCCGCCGCCGTCGCGCGCGGTCTTGCGGCCGACGAGATCGTTGGCCTGGATCGCGGTCGTGCCTTCGTAGATCGTCAGGATGCGCGCGTCGCGCAGATACTGCGCCGCGCCGGTCTCCTCGATGAATCCCATGCCACCGTGCACCTGCACGCCGAGGCTCGCGACCTCGATGCTCATCTCGGTGCCGTAGCCCTTCACGAGCGGCACGAGGTACTCGTAGAAGGCCTGGTTCTGCTTGCGCACGTCGGCGTCGGGGTGGTGGTGCGACGCGTCGAAGGCTGCAGCCGCCGTGATCGCCATGGCGCGGCAGCCTTCGGTGTAGGCGCGCATCGTCATCAACATACGCTTCACGTCGGGGTGGTGAATGATCGGGCCGCTCGCCGGTAACGAACCGTCCACCGGGCGCGACTGGACCCGGTCTTTCGC
>JAYVVB010000299.1:0-8330 GCA_043787455.1 Rhizobacter sp. | reverse complement strand
AACCTGGCCGAGATGGACCTGCAGAACCGCCAGGTGCTACGCCTGCTCGCCTATCGCCTGCAGCAGGCCGGGCAGACCCAGCTCTCGGTGCCGATCTTCGAGCGCGTCCTCGAGATCGCACCGAACGAGCCGCAGTCACATCGTGATCTCGGTCTCGCCCTCGCCGACGCGGGACAGACGCAAGGCGCGATCGAGCACCTCTACGCGGTCGCGACCGGAAGCTGGGATGCGCGCTTCCCCGACATCGACCTGATCGCGCTGACGGAGATGAACGTGGTCGTCGACAAGGCGCGTCGCGACGGGCAGTCGATCGACGTCAGGGCGGTCGAGCCTCGGCTTCTGAAGAACCTGCCGCTCGACGTCCGCGTGGTCCTCGCCTGGGACGCCGACAACACCGATGTCGACCTGCACGTGATCGACCCGAACGGCGAGGAGGTCTTCTACGGCCACAACGCTTCGCGCCAGGGTGGCGCGATCACGCGCGACGCGACCGGAGGCTACGGCCCCGAGGAGTTCGCGCTCAAGCTCGCCAAGCCGGGCAGGTATCGCATCGAAGCGAACTTCTTCGGCCACCGGCAGCAGGTGCTGACTTCGGACACGGGCCTGATGCTGTGGCTGTCGAGCGGCTTCGGCACGCCGGCACAGCAGGACCGGCGCACGACGATCCGCGTCCGGAGCGAACGCGGCGAGCGCGTCGTCGTCGGCGAGTTCGAAGTGAAGAAGTGAAGAAGTCGGAGATAGACCGGCGAACCGGCCCAGCCGATCAGGACTTGGCCTGGGCCTGCAACGTCGGCGCGACCGGCTCGATCTTGTTCTCACGCATGTAGTCGTTCATGTCGCGCCAGCCGGCGAAGATCGCAGCGCGATCGGCCTTCTTGTAGATCGCGAAGCAGTCCTCGATGGCCCGGCCGGCATGGCGGCATGCCGAGCCCACGGCCTTGCCGTCGGCCTCGCGCGCCGCGGCGACCTTCTCGGGCGACTCGATGCCGAGCATGTCGCACGCCGAAAGCGAGCAGACGGCGGTAAGGGCTAGGAAGACGGCGAGGACGGGACGGCGCATGGCGAAACGAGCGAGTTCGTCTGCTATTTCGGCGCCTGCGCGCGGACCTTGAGGGCCACGCTCCCGCGCGGCGCCGTCAGGCCGACGCGACCGGAGCGTTCTCGGGGCGAGCGTCGAAGATCGCGCCGAGCCGCGGCGCCCGGCCGCGCAGGAAGGCGTCGGCGGCGAGTCGGCGGCCGCCCGGCCGCTGCAACTCGGTGAGCGCAAGCCGGTCCTGACCGCACGCGACGGTGAGTGCGCCGGCAGCGATCGCCACGATCTCGCCGGGCCGGCCGCCACCGCGCACGACGACGCCGCGCCAGCAGGTGATCGTCTCGCCCTCGACCGTGCTGCGTGCGCCGGGTGCAGGATCGAAGGCGCGCAGGCGACGCTCGATCGTCGCCGCCGGCTCGCGCCAGTCGATGGTCGCTTCGCTCTTGGCGATCTTGTGCGCGTAGGTGACGCCGGCCTCGGGCTGCGGCCGGCCGGCGAGCGGGCCCTTGTCGAGCGCGGCAAGCGCTTCGACGATCCGCTCCGCGCCGAGCGCGGCGAGTCGCTCCTGCAGCGAACCGGAGGTCGCGTCGGCCGCGATCTCGAGCGATTCGCCGAGCAGCATGGGGCCGGTGTCGAGGCCAGCGTCCATCTGCATGATCGTGATGCCGGTGACGTCGTCGCCGGCCTCGATCGCACGCTGGATCGGCGCCGCGCCGCGCCATCGCGGCAGTAGCGAGGCGTGGATGTTGAGGCAGCCGCCGCGTGGCAGGTCGAGGACGTCCTGCGGCAGGATGAGGCCGTAGGCGGCGACGACCATCGCGTCCGGCGCCGCGTTCTTCAGCGCCGCGCGCGCGGCGCGGGCATCATCGCCGAAACGGCCGTCGAGCCGCAGGCTCTTCGGCTGCGCGACGGCGATGCCATGCTCGAGCGCGAACGCCTTCACCGGCGAAGGAGCGAGCTTCAAGCCACGGCCGGCGGGTCGGTCGGGCTGGCTCAGCACCAGCGCGACCTTGAATCCGGCTGCGTGGACTCGCGCCAGCGCGACGCGCGCGAACTCGGGCGTGCCGGCGAAGACGATGCGCATGAAGGCGTCAGGTTGCGCCTAGGCGCGGGCCTCTTCGCGCGTCTTCTTCTGCATCCGCGTCTTGATCCGCGTGCGCTTGAGCGGACTCAGATATTCGACGAAGACCTTGCCGAGCAGGTGGTCCATCTCGTGCTGCACCGCGATCGCGAGCAGACCGTCGGCTCGGATCTCGCGCGATGCGCCCGACCGGTCGAGGGCGCGAACGCGCACGCGAGCGTGGCGTTCGACGCGTTCGTAGATCTCGGGCACCGACAGGCAGCCTTCGTCGGACACCGACATCTCGTCGCTCGTTTCGACGAGCTCGGGGTTGATGAGCACCAGCGGCTCGTCGTGCGCGTCGGACGTGTCGATGACGATCACGCGCTCGTGCTGGTCGACCTGGGTCGCCGCGAGGCCGACCCCTTCGGCCTCGTACATCGTCTCGAGCATGTCGTCGACGAGTTGACGGATGCGCGCGTCGACGACGTCGACCTGGCGGGCGACTTTGTGCAGGCGCGGATCGGGGTAGCGGAGGATGTCGAGCTTGGCCATTTGTGACGATTCGATTCAGGGCGGGTCGAATGTGGATGCCGCGCAACGAAAAGAGGTGAGAAAGGTCTCACGCAGGGGTTCGCAGATGGCGCACTTTCGTTGCGATATCAATGCTTTATGGGCAGAATCTGCGAAACCAAATGAGATTTTGGCCGAACCGCGAAAAGGCATCTGAGCCGGCGCGGAAGACCTTTCGGATCGTCCACGCGAAGGCCCCCGCCTCGCTCCACGAGACTTCCTGCATGAGCCGTCGAATTCTCCCCGCACCGCCTGTACTTCGGCAACTCGCCGTCTTCGGGCTCGGCGCCGTGCTCGTCGCCACCACCGCCTTCGCGGCCGAGCCGAATTTCCCGATCACGCCACAGCAGCGCAGCACCGCGCAGCGCGCCGCCGAAGCCGGGGTGCCGCTCTCGGAGATCAACCCGAACGCGCCCGACATCTACACCGTCAAGAGCCACGACACGCTCTGGGACATCTCGAAGATGTACCTGAAGAGCCCGTGGCGCTGGCCCGAGCTGTGGGGCATGAACCTCGAGCAAGTCAGGAACCCGCACCTGATCTTCCCGGGCCAGACGCTCTTTCTCGACAAGTCGAACGGCCGGGCGCGGCTACGCATGGGCGCTCCCCTCGGCGGCGCCGGCGACGCTCGCCTTTCGCCTCGCGTCCGCTCCCGCGACGTCGCCTTCGACGGCATCGCCTCGATCCCGTTCAACCTGATCGAGCCGTTCCTCAACGAGGCGGTGATCTTCGAGACGAACGAGCTGGCGAGCGCACCGCGCATCGTCGCGACCCAGGAAGGCCGCGTCCTGTTATCGCGCGGCGACACCGCGTACGTGCGCGGCGAGATCGGCCAGGAGCACGAGTTCCGCATCTTCCGCGAGCCGCGGCCGCTCAAGGATCCCACGACCAAGGAGATCCTCGGCTACGAGGCGACCTACGTCGGCGCGTCCGAATACGCGGTGCAGGGCGAAACGCGCACCGGTGCCGACGGCAAGGCCGAGATCGTGCCGGCGACCTTCACCGTCACGAGCATCCGCCAGGAAGCCGGCGTCGGCGACCGGCTCGCGCCGGTGCCAGGGCGCGAGTACACAAACTACGCACCGCACCCGCCGGCTGCGCCCATCTCGGGACGGATCGTCTCGATCTACGGCGACAGCCTCACTGCCGGCCAGAACCAGATCGTGGCGCTCAACCGCGGCGCGGTCGACGGCATCGAGCGCGGCCACGTCCTGGCGCTCTATCGCGACGGCAAGGTCGTCGTCGACCCCACCGAAAAGGGCCGCACGAAGATCAAGCTGCCCGACGAGCGTCACGGCGTGCTGTTCGTGTTCCGGGTCTTCAGCCGCATGTCGTATGCGCTGATCCTGTCGGTGAAAGAGCCGGTCGCCCCCGGCGACCGCTTCACCCAGCCCTGATCCCCCGTCGGGGCGCCCCCGGCAAGAGCCGGGTTGCGCGCACTCGGCGCGTGAGAATGTCTTGTCCCGGGCCGCTGTCGCGGCCGGCGACGCCTCCGACATGATCGATCGCGACGAATTCTCGGCCTGGCTGCGGCTGCTCGACACCCCGGGCGTCGGTCGCGAATCGGCCCGTGCTCTGCTCGCCCGCTTCGGCGCGGCCGAGGCCGTGATCGCCGCGTCGACCGCGGCGCGCGAATCAATCGTCGCCCCCGCCGCGGCAGCGGCCCTGGCCCGCCCGCCCGATCACTTCGACGCTCGCCGCGACGCCGCGTGGCTTTGGCTGACCGGTGGCGACGACGAGCCTCGCGACGTCGTAGTCATCGGCGACCCACGCTATCCGCAGATCCTCCTCGAGAGCGCCGATCCACCGCTCCTGCTCTACGCGCGCGGCCGCATCGAGCTGCTTCAGGCGCCCGCGATCGCGATCGTCGGCAGCCGCAACCCGACGGCGCAAGGACTGGAGAACGCGCGCGCCTTCGCCGGTCACCTGAGCCGCGCCGGCTGGGTCGTGGTCTCCGGACTGGCGCTCGGCATCGACGGCGCCGCGCACGAAGGCGCGCTCGAAGGCAGCACGGGCACGATCGCCGTCGTCGGCACCGGCCTGGACCGGATCTATCCGGCGCGACACCGCGCCCTTACCGAGCGCATCGTCGGCGGCGGCCTCGTGATCAGCGAGTTCGCGATCGGCACACCGGCGTTGCCCGAGCACTTTCCGATCCGCAACCGCATCATCGCCGGCCTCGGTCGCGGCACACTGGTCGTCGAGGCGGCCCTGCAGTCGGGTTCGCTGATCACGGCCCGCCTCGCTGCCGAATCGGGCCGCGACGTGTTCGCGATCCCCGGCTCGATCCACTCGCCGCAGGCGCGTGGCTGCCACGCCCTCATCAAGCAGGGCGCCAAGCTCGTCGACTGCGCCGCCGACATCGCCGACGAGCTGCCGGCGCTGGCGCATCCGGGCACGCCGGCCGAAAGCGGTCCGACGGCGGCAGCGGAGGTCGCGTCATCGACCCGCAAGGACCCGGTGCTCGACGCGCTCGGCTTCGACCCGATCGGCCTGGACGCGCTGATCGCCCGCACCGGACGCAGCGCCGCCGAGCTGTCGGCGCGGCTGCTCGACCTCGAGCTGCAGGGCCGGGTCGCACGCCTCGCTGGGCAGCAGTTCCAGCGGGTCGAGCGCGCCTGATGGCGGACGGAAGGATCGCCCTCGCGAGGCGGCCGTTCATCCACACCGAACGATCCAGCAGGACCGCTGCGGTATAGTGTTTTTCATGTTCGACGTGCTGGTGTACCTCTACGAGAACTACTGGCGTCCGGACGCCTGTCCGGGCCACGAGCAGCTGACCCGAAAGCTCACTTCGGTCGGCTTCGAATCCGACGAGATCGCCGACGCCCTGTCCTGGCTCGACGGCGTCGCCGTGGTCGCCCAAGCGAAGGTCGGCGAGCAGCAGGCCGAGAGCATTCGCGTCTATGCCCCGACGGAGCAGGAGCACCTCGGCGAGCAGTCGATCGGCTTCATCGCCTTCCTCGAATCGGCGGGCGTCCTGCCACCGCCGCTGCGCGAGATGGTGATCGACCGGGCGAGCGCGATCCCGGGCGGCCCGCTCGACCTCGAAGACCTGAAGATCATCGTCCTGATGGTCTTCTGGAGCCTGGGCGAAGAGCCCGACGCGCTGATCCTCGACGAGCTCTTCGTCGACGAGGCCGACCGCCTCATCCACTGACTGCGGGCGCTCGCCCACGAGCATCTATTCGGTAGAGGTCGTGCGGATGCGCGGCGAAGACATCGACCGGCCCACCTCCGCGACGTCGTGGCTGCGACGCAAGCTGTGCCAGAGGCCGCGCAGATAGAGTCCGCGCCGCAGCAATCGGCCACCGACCATGACGACAATCTTCGCGGTGTCGACAACCCCGCGATAGTGGCTCGCGCGCGCGCCCGCCGGGTATCGCGCCGGCGTCCTCACGGAGAGGGTCGGATGGCCGTGATGCGCCGCTTCGATGAGGATCTCGCTCTCGAACGTGAAGCGGCTGCCGCGCACGCGCTCGCCGAGAGCGATCGCCATCACCTCGCTGGAGTAGACGCGAAAGCCCGACTGCGAATCCGCGATCGGGTGTCCGGCCGCCCACGAAATCCAGAAGCAGGCGAAGCGATTCGCCAGGTATCGGGCGCGCGGGAATGCGGCCGCGTCGTGCAGGCGTGAGCCGATGACGAGGCAGTCGGCTCGCTCCTGCCACGCGCGGATCAGAGCCGGTGCGTCGCCCGGGTCGTGCTGTCCGTCGCCGTCGATCGTCACGACGCAGCACGCACCGTGCGCGAGCGCATGGCTGAAGGCGGCGCGCAAGCTCGCCGCCTTGCCGCGGTTTGCGCTATTGCGGATGAGCGTCACCGGCAGGTCGCGGACGCATGCCGCGGTTTCGTCGGTCGAGCCGTCGTCGATCACCATCACGCGCGGGCACATGCGGAGAGACGCCTCGGCGAGACCGCGAATGGTGTGCTCCTCGTTGTAGGCGGGAATGGCGATCCAGACGCCCTCCCAGGACGGCGCCGGATGGAACGCGACCGGCGCAGCGCTCACCGTTGTTCCCAGAAAGGAAAGAAGTTGAACCAGTTCATCGGATAGCGCCGCGCGTACTGCTCTAGCAGCGCCGCGTAGCGATCGACGACCGGCTGCAACGCCGCACCCCGGCTGCCCGTGGGCGCCGCCGGTCCACACTCGACGATCTCGATGCGATAGCGCGAGCTGCCTTCGTACAAGCCGAAGCCCATCAGCACCTTGGCGCCCGCGCGCGCCGCGAGCGCATGCGGCCCGACCGGAAAGGGCGCCGCGCGGCCGAAGAAGGCGCTGCGCAGGGACGAGGCGTTCTCGGTGCGATCGGCGAGCGCGACGACGACTCCGCCCTTGACGAGCACGTCGTAGGCGCGCAGGTAGCTGTCGAAGCGGCCGAGCGGAATGATCGACAGCTTGTCGTCGTCGATGCCGGCGATGCGACGCACACGCGCGCGCTCGTCGACGCGCATCAGCAGCGTGATCGGCCTGTCGTGGAGCACCTTGTTCTTCAGCGACATCAGATCGAAGCTGCCGAGATGCGAGCCGAGCAGCACGCATCCCGTCCCCGATTCGAGCGCTTCGGCCACCAGCGCGTCTCCTTCGACTTCGACCTCGAACCGGTCGAAGTCGCCGCTGGCCATGTAGACGCGATCGAGCAGAGTCGCGGCGAAGCAGTAGAGGTGGCGAAAGGCATCGATCCAGCGGCCGGGTCGACCGTAGGCCGCACTCAGGAACTCGCGCGAGGCGCGCCTCGCTGTGGCGTCGGTGACGACGAAATAGAGCACGATCGGATAGAGGAGCGCCCGGCAACAGGGCCGGCCGATCGCCCGGGCGAGCCAGGCGATGAGGTGGATGAGCCAAGCGCTGCCGCGCTCGCCTTTGGCCTTCCACGATTGCACCGGTGCTGTCCGTTCCACGGCGAAGCCTAGGGCCCACTAACGCTATGGGAAGGCTCGCGCCGGTGCAGCCCGAGGCGCAGGGCTGCGTTGGGCCGTTTGCAGAGTCGCGCGAGCCTTCCCATGGCGTTGGCAGGCCCTAGGTCGTCAAGCGGCGGCTACGCCAGACGCTCACGGTGTCGCGAACCTGCTGCGCGAGGCCCGGGGAATACTCGCCCGGAAAGAGCCGACGACGAATCCAGTACTCGCCCACGAAGAAGAGCGTGGACACGGTGGCGACGCCGAAGCCGAAGGGGCGGAAATCGACGTGCGCCGTCAGCGTCAGCACGGCCGCGACCACGAAGTAGAGGCACCAGATCGCCGTGAGCCGGCGGGTGTACCGGCACAGCGTGGCCGACAACGCCGGCTTGCCCCGGCGGGCGACGCGTTCGATCAGCGGCGTCGCCCCGGGCTGCAAGATCCGGCCAAAAAAGAAGGCGAGCCCGAGCAACACCAGCGTCGGCACGTAGCGCGCGCACGCGGCCGCGATCGAAGTCAGAGATTCGGGCAACGGCGTCGTTCCTGCGGGATTCGGCTCGAGCCCGTCGACCCGCGCGGATGTCTCACGGAATCCTCGGTCCGTCAGCGAGCGATCAGGACGCCACGAGTTGGGCGTTGATCTCGCATCCAGCCGTCGTCACAGCAGCACACGAAAGCGCCAGACTCAAAATGATTCACATTGACTCCCCCGTGGTTCGCTATGGTGAGGTGGCCGCGAGCGACGCGACCCCCACTCTCATGCCG
>JAYVVB010000298.1:0-10265 GCA_043787455.1 Rhizobacter sp. | reverse complement strand
GCGATCTTGCCCTGCATCAGCTGGAACTCGCCGATCGACTGGCCGAACTGTTTTCGCTCATGAACGAACGGCAGGACGACGTCCATGCACGCGGCCATGATGCCGAGCGGGCCGCCAGAGAGCACGGCGCGCTCGTAGTCGAGGCCGCTCATCAACACCTTGACGCCGCTGCCTTCCCGGCCCAGCACGTTGTCTGCGGGAACCTCACAGTCCTCGAAGAAGATCGGATACGTGTTCGAGCCGCGCATGCCGAGCTTGTCGAGCTTGCTGCCGTACGACAGGCCCTTCATGCCTTTCTCGACGATGAAGGCGGTCATGCCGCCGGCGCCCTTCTCGGGCGCGGTCTTGGCATAGACGATCATCGTGTCGGCGTCGCCGCCGTTCGTGATCCACATCTTGGAGCCGTTGAGGACGTAGCGGTCGCCCTTCTCGCCCCCCGCACGCTCGGCCCGCAGCTTCATGCTCACCACGTCGGAGCCCGCGTTCGGCTCGCTCATCGCCAGCGCGCCGACGTGCTCGCCCGAGACCAGCTTGGGCAGGTACTTCCTCTTTTGCGCCTCGCTGCCGTTGCGGTGCAGCTGGTTGACGGCGAGGTTCGAATGCGCGCCATACGACAGGCCCACCGATGCCGACGCGCGCGACACTTCCTCCATCGCGACGATGTGAGCGAGGTAGCCGAGGTCGCTGCCGCCGTACTCCTCCTTCACGGTCATGCCGTGCAGGCCAAGCGCGCCGAGCTTGGCCCACAGGTCGGCGGGGAACAGGTTCTGCCGATCGATCTCGGCTGCGCGCGGCGCGATCTCGTCGTCGGCGAACTTCTGCACGGTGTCGCGCAGCATGGCGATGGTCTCGCCGAGATCGAAGGCAAGACCGGGAAGGTGGGGCATGTCGACTCCTCGTGCAACGCCCGCTAGCTTAGCCGCGCTCCTTCTCCCGCTTCTCCTCGAGCCGCGTCACGACCTGCTGGGCGAGAAAGCGCAGCGACTCCAGGCGCTCGGGGTCGATCGTCCTCGGCTGGGTGTCGAACACGCAGACCGTGCCGAGCGCGTGGCCCGACGACGAGACCAGGGGCGCGCCGGCATAGAAGCGGATGTGCCGCTCGCCGGTGACGAGAGGGTTGTCGGCGAAGCGCGGGTCGCGTGACGCGTCCTCGACGACCATGACTTGCGTCGGGTCCTGGATCGCATGGGCGCAGAAGGCCCATTCGCGCGGCGTCTCGGTCACGTCGGCCCCGACCCGGGCCTTGAACCACTGGCGATCCCCGTCGACCATCGACACCAGGGCCACCGGCGTGCCGCAGATGTCGGCCGCCATGCGGGCGAGGTCGTTCACCGCCGTGTCGGCTAGGCGGTCGATGGCGAGCGCGTCGAAGGCGGCCTGGCGAGCGGCTTCTCGCTCGTCGTCCTGCTGGGTCATCGGAACCGTCCTTCGGAGTCGTGGAGGCGGCACCGAGAGAGAGCTCGAGGCCGCGGACCCACGATTTTAGGCGGCGACCCTTCCCCTTCCGAAGGACCGGGTCAGGCCGCGGCGGCGTAGCCGACGCGCACCGCGCCCCAGTGGCGGCCCTGCACGTACACCGGCACGCTGACATCGTGCATGGTCTCGCCCGTGTCGCGCAGATACGTCTGGACGAGCACGCCATCGTGCTTCGCGCAGGCCTGGCCGACCTTGTCGCTGAAGATGCGCTTGGTGCGGTTGCCCGCCAGGTCCTGACCATAGTCGCCGGTCAGCGGCTTGCAGAACTTGGTGTTGTGGGTCGGGCAGTAGCCGTCCTTGTTGACGACGATCGAATAGGCCGCGCCCTGCTCGAGCACCGGCTCCTGGATCGCCGGGAAAGCACGGTCGGTGAAGCGGTCCCAGCCGACGGTCTTTTTCGGCGGATCGGTGCCGTCGATGTCCTCGTAGACCGGCGAGAACAGCTCGTCGAACCGGAGGCGGCCCGCCGCGAGCGCCGCCTCAAGCGTCCGCGACGCGTCGGCAGCCACTTGATGCGCCAGCGTCCTGAAGCGCGAATGCTCGCAGTCGACACCTTCGGCGGCCATGCCCGAGAGGAGGACCTCGACGCTCGCCGAGACCCTGTCGCCCGAGGCCTGCGACATGGCGCCGAGCCGGCTCATGCTGTCGGCCAGGCCGCCGGCCGTTTCGGCCACTTTGCGGGTCGTGCCCTTGACGGTCGTCGACGACGTGCCCGCGACTTCGAGCCGGTCGACGATGATGTTGACCGCGGCCACGGTCTCGCTCACCCGCGCGACGAGGCCCTTGACCTTGATCGCCGTCGCCCCGGTGGTCTCCGAGGTCGTGTGCGCGGCGCCGACCGCTCTCGAGTTGAGAGCGAAGATGCTGCTCACCTGGCCAGCGATCGCCTTGGCCTGGTCCGAGCTCACGTCGGCGAGCTTGCGCACTTCGGCGGCGACGACGGCGAAGCCTCGCCCGGCCTCGCCGGCGCGCGCCGCCTCGATCGCCGCGTTGAGCGCGAGCAGGCGCGTCTGCGTCGCGATCTTCGAGATCGTGACGGCCGCGTCCTGGATCGTCTGCACCGCGCGCGCGAGCTCGCTGACTCTTTCGGCCACGTTCTGCGAGCTCGCCGTCATCGTCTCGAGGTCGCCCTCGACCGATCGCAACACGTCGGCGTAGCCCCGCGCTGCGGCCTGGGTTTGCTGCGCCGCCTGCACTGCGGCGTCGACCGCGTTGGAGGCGACGGTGGCGCTCTCGAAGGCAACCGTGATCAGGCCGACCGCCGATCGGGTCTCGATCGCAGCCTTCCTCGCCTGCTCGGCAACCTTGGCCGAATCGAACGACGCCTTCGACAGGTTCGGCGCGGCCGAGCGCAGGTCGTCGATCACGCGCTGGTGGTTGGCGTCGTCGCTGCGTGAGTCGGTGAAGCCGAGCGCGAGCGCAGCGCAGGCGACAGCCTGCAGCGCCAGGGCCAGCGACCAGGGCGACGAGGTGAACGCGTATTCGGCCACGGCCGCCGCGAGAGTAGTGCCGGAGAGCACCCAGAGGAAACGTCGAAGGAACATGGGCCTGGAAGTGATTCGCGAAGCGGGATCGAATAGGGACGCTCAGCTCGGGTCATCGGCCAGCACCGGGCGAACTTGAGCCCCGACGCGCGTCGGCGTGAAGCGCTCCGCCTGGTCCGTCAGCCATCTGTCAGCCATCGGTGAAGCGGGTATCAGCCGCTCGGCGCCATCGTGACCGCCACGCCGATCGACGGCGTCACGGAGCTCACTTGGCAAAGACCGCGATCCGCATTCCCCTACGGCGAGTACTGCCTGCCGTCGAGCGACGGAACGCTTTCGTCGGGTTCGGCCCGACCCTCTTGCTGCAGCAGGGCGAGTGCCTGTTCGTCGCTGCGGGATACACGAATTGCCCCGCCGCCGGGGTCGCCGTCGCGGCGCGCCTAGCGATGAAATGCTCGTCGATCAGCGGCAGGCTGCCGGCGCCGAGCACATCGTTGTCTGGAATGCGCCCTATCTCGGCGCGGCTCGCGACCGAGAGCGGCGTCGCGGTCTTCGACCTGTTCGGCCTGCTCGACTCGTTCGTCGCCGACCCGGCCGCCTACGGCCTCGTCAACGTCACCGACGCCTGCGGCGGCATCGTCGGCTGCGACCCGTCGACGTCGCTGTTCTGGGACGGCATCCATCCGACGTCGGTCGGCCGAGTAACCGTCGATGCTGGGTGGCCTGGCCTTCGTCGTCGCGCGTCAGCGCAATGCATCGATCGCGTCGGCCAGGCGCTCGATGTCGGCGTCGTCGTTGTAGACCTGCAGCGACAGCCTGACCCAGAGCGACCCGCCGCGCGCGATCACCGGCACCTCGATGCCGTGATCGTCGAGCAGCGCGTCGCGCAGACGTTGCGCGGTGACGGCGTCGGCAGGGCCGAATCGCGCCGGCAGGGGCAGCGTCGCCATGCAGCCGATCATCGATTCGGGCGTCGACCACTCGAAGCCCCAGCGCGCCGAGAGCCGCTCGGCGCTGGCCCAGGCGAGGCGATGGTTGTGCTCGCGCATCGCCGCGACACCGAGCACATCGGCCATGAAGTCGAGGCCGGCCGGCGCGGCGAGCCATGGCGACGGGTCGCGTGTGCCGGTCCAGTCGAACTCCTGCAGCCAGTCGTGGTTGGAGAGGCCCCAGGAGAGCACCGCGGGATGGAGGTCGGCGCGCCGCTCCGGCGCGGCCCAGAGCACGCCGCAGCCGCGCGGCGCGAACGCCCACTTGTGCAGGTTGGCGGCGTACCAGTCGACGCCGATCGCTTCGATGTCGACGTCGATCGCGCCGGGCGCGTGCGCGCCGTCGACGAGCACCGGCACGCCGCGCGCGCGGCAGACGCCGGCGAGCTCGGCGAGCGGCAGGACGAGCGCCGTTTCCGAGGTGACGTGGTCGATCAGCGCGAGCCTCGTGCGCGGCGTGATCGCGCGCTCGAGCGCGTCGACGTACGACTGCGGGTCGCGCGCCGGAAACGGCCACGACAGCGTCGCGACCGTCGCGCCGCGCTGGCCCGCGATGAAGATCGCAGCGCGGACGACGCCGCCGTATGCCTGGTCGGAGACGAGGATCTCGTCGCCCGGCTCGAGCGCGATCGATCGCAACACGGCGTTGATGCCGCTGCTCGCGTTGTCGACGAAGGCGAGGCTGTCGGCGCTCGCGCCGAGGAAGGCGGCGACGCGATCGGCGGCAGCGCGCAGGCGCGGCACGGGCGCATCGACGCGCTTCACATCGGCAAGTGTCAGCGTGCCCGGACGCATCAGCTCGCGGATCAGGAAGCGCGACGGATGGCGCTCGATCTCGTCGAGGATCGTCTGGCGCGCGCGCATCACGGCGAGCGGCGTGACGCCGAGTGTTCCGTGGTTGAGATAAAGGGCGCCGGGCTCGAGCGGAAAATGCGCGAGTATCGGATGGCCGAAACGAGGCGCAGTCACGGCCCTAGCCGCGAGTGATCCTGAGCCCCGCGTCGAGGAGCAGCACCTCGCCGGTTGTCTTGGCTGCGCGCGCGCCGAGCCACCAGGCGGCATCGGCGACGTCTTCGGGCGTGAGCACGGCGTCGAGCGCGGAGCGCGCGCGATAGCCCTGCACGGCGGCCGCGTAGCGCTCGGCGCCGAGCCCCGACTGCAGCCACGGCGTCTCGACCAGCCCCGGCGCGATCGCGTTGACACGCACCGTGGGCCCGAGCGCTCGCGCCAAGCCGACGGTCATTGCGTTGAGCGCGCCCTTGCTCGCCATGTAGGCGATCGACGATCCGATGCCCATCATCGACGCGATCGACGAGACGTTGACGATGCCCGCGCCGGAGCGCGTCTTCAGCAGTGGATGCAGGGCGCGGATCATCTGGAACGGGCCGATCACGTTGACGCCGTAGATCCGGTGGAAGTCCTCGGCCTCGAGGCCGTCGAGATCCTGCGCGGCGACGAACTTGGTGGTGCCGGCGTTGATGACGAGCACGTCGGCGTGGCCGAAGCGCCGCTCGACCTCGGCTGCGAGACGGCGGCAATCGGCGTCGGCCGCGACGTCGGCGCGCACCACGAGCGCGTCGACGCCAAGGGCCCGGCACTCGGCGGCGACGGCCTCGGCCGGGGCCGGATCGCGCGAGTAGTTGACGACGACGTCCCAGCCGTTGGCAGCATAGAGCCGCGCCATCGCGGCGCCGATCCCCGACGACGAGCCGGTGACGATACAGACCTTTCGATCGTCCATCGTGCTCTCCTAGCGCGCGCCGAACGCGGCGTTGACGAACAGGTCCTTGAACTCGCGCGGCTGCGAGCGCCAGTATTGCTTGGGCGCCTCGACCTGCGCGCCCAGCTTCGCGGCGGCGTGCCACGGCCAGCGCGGGTCGTAGAGCATGGCCCGGGCGAGCGAGACCGCGTCGGCCTCGTCGCTGGCGATGATCGTCTCGGCCTGCTCGGCCTCGGTGATCAGGCCGACGGCGATCGTCGGCAGGCCGACCTCGGCCTTCACGCGCTGCGCGAACGGCACCTGGTAGCCGGGGCCGACCTTGATCGCCTGCTGCGGCGAGACGCCGCCGCTCGAGACGTGGATCGCGGCGCAGCCGCCCGCCTTCAACGCCTGCGACAACGCGACGGTGCCGTCGATGTCCCAGCCGCCGGGCACCCAGTCGGTCGCGGAGATCCGCGCCCACACGGGCTTCTCAGCCGGGAAGACGGCGCGCACGACGTCGAAGATCTCGAGCGGAAAGCGCATCCGGTTCTCGAGGCTGCCGCCATAGGCATCGCTGCGCTTGTTGGCGATCGGCGAGAGGAACTGATGCAGCAGGTAACCGTGCGCGGCATGGATCTCGATGCCGTCGAGGCCGAGACGCGCGGCGCGCCCGGCCGCGCGCGCGAAGTCGTCGCGCACCTTTTGCAGGCCAGCGTCGTCGAGCGCGACCGGCGCCTGCTCGCTAGGCGAATGTGGCACCGCCGACGGCGCCACGGCGGGCCATGAGCCGGCCTCGCCGAGCGGCACCAGCGCGCCGCCGTCCCAGGGCGCGCGGCTCGACGCCTTGCGACCTGCGTGGGCGAGCTGCATGCCGAGCTTGATCGGCGAGTAGGAGCGCACGGCGGCGATCACGCGCGCGAGCGCCGCCTCGTTCGCGTCGGAGTACAGGCCGAGATCGCCGGCGGTGATGCGGCCCTCTGCCGAGACCGCGGTCGCCTCGACGATGAGGAGCCCCGCGCCCGAGAGCGCCAGGTGACCGAGATGGATCAGGTGCCAGTCGGCGGCCGAGCCTTCGCTCGCCGAGTACTGGCACATCGGCGCGATGATGATCCGGTTGGCCAGCGAAAGATCGCCGATGCGAAAGGGCTCGAAGAGTCGGCTCATGACGGCTGCAGGCGCCGATAGGCACTGAAGTGACGCACCGCCTGGCGCGCATCGCCGAGCTGTTCGTGCAGACGCGCTGCGTTGTAGTGCGCATCGGCGAGGTCGGGCGCGAGCCGAAGCGACGCGTGATAGCCGACGAGCGCTTCGTCGGTCCGGCCCTGGTCCTCGAGCGCGATCGCGCGGTTGAAGTGAAGCAGCGCTTCGCCGGGTCGCCGGCGCAGGGCCTCGTCGTAGAGCGCGACGGCCTCGGCGCAGCGCCGGCTCTCGCACAGCAGCGCACCGAGATTGAGGTAGGCGTCGGCATGACCGGGATCGAGGGCCAGCACCTTGCGGTAGGCCGCTTCGGCCGCGGCCGGGTCGCTCACCTCGAGCGCCTCGCCACGGCTGAACACCGCCGTGACATCGTCGCGCAGCGGCGCCGCGAAAGGACGCGCGCGCTCCTTCTTCTCGGCGATGACCTTGGGCGCGATCGAGGCGACGACGGGCGACGGGCGCTTGAAGAGCGCGACCGTGCCGCGACCCTGCGCAACCTCGAAATCCATCACCATCTGCCCGCTATCCGCGTGCCATTGCGAGCGGCCGTCGCGCACGGTGACGTCGTTGCCGACGGCGCTGATGCGCAAACCCGTGAGCGGCAGCTCGTCGGGCAGCGTCGAGCGCAGTTTCTTCAGCGCGCTCAGGATCTTCCTCGGCGGGATGCTCGCGGCCTGGAGCTCGACCGCCGTGCGCAGCAGCACGACGTCCTGGAAGTTGAAGCGGTATTCGTTGCGCGGGCCGCGCCCCGGCGCGACGAAGCCCGAGGCGACGAGGCCCGTGATGACGCCGCGCGACAGGCCCAGCATCTCCTGGAGGGCGCGGATCGTGTAGGTCGTCGCGTCCGCCCTGTCGGTCACTTCTTCGCCCGCGCGCGCGCCGGGGCAACCGTCACTTCGACTTTCGGCGCGCGCTTCACACCCTTGCGTTCCTTCGCCGCCTCGACCGCCGGCGCGGGCCCGGTCGCCGCCTTGGTCGGCGCGGCCTTGGCCTTCGCGCCGCTGCGCGCGCCGAGGCTGGCGCGCAGCGCTTCGACCAGATCGATCACCTGACCGCCGCCGCTCGACGCGGTCTCGTGCGGCTCGTTGGCGACGATGTGCTTGCCGGCGATCTTCTCGTCGATGGCGGCGAGGATGCGCTTCTTCTCCTCGTCCTCGAACATCGTCGGGTCGTAGGTGTCTTCGCTGATCTGCTCGATCAGCTGCATCGCGAGCTTGAGCTCGGCGGCCGAGACCGTGACCTTCTCGATGTCGAGCTCCTTCATCGAGCGCACTTCGTCGGCGTAGAGCAGTTGCTGGAGCACGAGGCCGTCTTCGGCCGGCCGTACCTGCACGACGTACTGCTTGGCCTTCCACGCCCACTTGGCCAGCGCACAGCGGCCGCTCTGGCGCATCGCTTCCATGAGCAGGTTGTAGGGCTTGGCGCCACGCTTGTCGGGAGCGAGGAAATAGGCCTTGTCGTAGAAGATCGGATCGACCGCCTTCTCTGGGATGAAGGCGACGATGTCGATGGTGTGGCTCGGGCTTTCCTGCAGCGCCTTCAGCTCGTCGGGCTCGAAGATGACGAAGCGGTCCTTCTCGAACTCGTAGCCCTTGACCATCTCGGCGCGCTCGACGACGTGCTGATCCTTCTCGGAGACGTACTGCTGCTTGAGGCGCGCACCGTCCTTGTCGAGCATGTTGAAGCGAACGGAGGCCGAGCTCTCGGTCGCCGAATAGAGCTTGACCGGAATCGACACGAGGCCGAACGAGAGGGAGAGCGATGCGATCGATCGGGCGGCCATGCGGGCTCCTCGAAGTCACGGGCCCGCCGGGCGCAAGACGCTGGGCGGACGACGAATATACGGGCAAGGCCCGTGCCTTGTCACCCCGAAGCGTTGCGCGCCGCAGACGGCTTCCAGCCAAGCGTCTTCATGCCCGCGACGAGCGTCTGGCGCGTCGTCCAGTAGTCGCGCCACGGGTCGATGCCCTCGAAGCTCAGGTACTCGCGCGCCGTCGCGATGGTCCATTGCGCACTGGACTTGAGCGCCGTGAGCTGGTCCCACGACACCGGCATCGAGACGCCCAAGCCTGGCCGCGATCGCGCCGAGAACGCGGCGGCCGTCGTCTGGCCGTGGCCGTTCCTCAGGTAGTCGACGAAGATCCTGCCGACCCGATTCGAGCCGCCGCTCTTGGCGACGAAGCGCTCGGGAATCGTCTTCGCGAGATGGACGACGACCGCCTGCGAGAAGCCCTTGACGAGGTCGTAGGCGAGCTTGGGCACGAGCGGCACGACGACGTGCAGTCCTTTGCCGCCGCTCGTCTTGAGCCAGCTCTCGAGGCCGAGCTCGGTGAGCATCGCGCGCATCAGGAGCGCCGCTTCCTGGACGTGCGCCCAAGTCACGCCGTCGCCCGGGTCGAGGTCGAAGATGACGCGGTCGGGCTGGTCGATCTTCTTCGCAGTTGAGTTCCAGGTGTGGAACTCGATGGTGTTCATCTGCGCCGCCGAGACCAGGGCATCTGCCGTGTCGAGCGCGAGCAGCGCCGCGTGGCCCGGCCAGAGCTTGGCGTCGAGGACGCGAAGGCCCGGCATGCGCGTCTCGGGATGCTTCTGGAAGAAGAGCTCGCCGGTGATGCCTTCGGGTGCGCGCACGAGCGAGACCGGACGGTCGGCGAGATGCGGCAGGATGCGCTCGGCAATGCTCTCGTAGTAGCGCACGAGCGCGACCTTGGTCAGGCCAGTCGACGGATCGATGACGCGCTCGGGGTTCGTCACCGTGATGCTGCGAACGGCGTTCTTCGTACCCTTCGCACCAGCCTCGCCGGCAGTCGCGACAGGCTCCTTCGCAACTTCGCGCGTCACGCTCTTCGCCGGCCGGTCGATGCGCAGGCCCTGGTAGACGGCATGACGCACATGGCCGTCCGGCTTCCATTCGCGAAACGCCACCTCGGCGACGAGCTGCGGCTTGACCCAGCGCTCGCCGCCCGCCGTGCGACGCGACCAGCGACCGGGCTTCAGCGTCGCCGCGTCGAACAGCAGCTCGTCGCTTTCGATAGCGACGAGCCGCTCGTGCAGGTTGTGGCCGCTGCGTGAATTCCAGCCCGTGCCAACGTTGCCGGCGTACGTCAGCACGCCTTGCTCGTAAGTGCCGAGCAGCAGCGCGCCGACCTCGGCCGCGGCGTTGGCGCGATCGGTGAAGCCGCAGATCACGAACTCCTGGCGCAGCGAGCACTTGAGCTTGAGCCAGGTCTCGCTCCGTGCCGACACGTAGGGCGCGTCCGGACGCTTGACGATGATCCCCTCGAGCTGCATCTCGCACGCCGCCTCGAGCATCTGTGCCGGCGTCGCGTCAAAGCTCTGGCTGAGGCGCACGCGCCCCGCCGGCGCCGCCTCGATCAGCGAGGCGAGCAGCGCGCGCCGCGACAACAGCGGCACCTT
>JAYVVB010000297.1:0-7721 GCA_043787455.1 Rhizobacter sp. | reverse complement strand
TTGCGGAAGCGTGCGCCGACCTCGCGGTCGCCGTGGTGAACTGGCTTTGCGCGCTCGTCGCGCAGGCGCTGCAGCTCTGTGCGCGCAGATTCGATTTCAACGGTCAGGTACATGCGGTCCATCACTCGTTCCTCGCGTTGATTCGGCGCAGCGCAGCTGCCATGGCGTCAGCCAGGTGCTGTTGATGTGCTTGCTCGAACTCATGGGCTTCGAGGTTGGCCTCGAGGTTGTTGACGAAGACCTCGTGGTCGTCGGGCTGTTCGAGCTGGTCTGTCGTTTGGGTCACGGTGCGGTGCCTCGTCGTTGGTTCGATGAAGCGAATAGTCGGGGCTGGACCGCGCGTTAATGAGTCACCTAATGAGCCAGCCCCCAGAGGCCACGCGCGGACGTGGGTGCGCCCAGGCCCTCACCGCAGCCGGCCGCGGGCGACAAGGGGCCGCTACAGGGCCGCTGCTGCGCCTCAGTACACGAGCAGGTCGAACTCGTCAGGCGATGCGGGCCAGCAGACTGGCTCGGCGGCGCGCACAACGAGCCGATGACCCATCGTGGTCTGCGAGCGCTGCTGGCCGCGCAGCACGCGGCCGACTGTGGCCGGGCTTACCTCAAATTTCTTCGCTATGGTCCGGGTGCTGAGCCCCTCGGCAGCCAGCTCGTGGATCAGTTCGATGTCGGCGTCCAACAACTTCGCGCGGTGGTGCCCTTCATTTATGACGCGACCCTCGTCATTCACGGCTGCGAATGTGGTGCTGTCCTGCGCTGCCTGCTGCTCGATGAGCCGGCGAGCCTGGTCGAGCAAGCCGCTCCAGTGCGTGTGCTCGGCGAGGCTCGCGTCCTGGGCGTCGGAGAGGCGCCGGAAGGCGTCGGCGGCGGCGTAGAGGAAGGCGTCGTCCATCAGATGCTCCTAAGACGCGTTGCGCGGCCCGCCACGGCGCGAACGTCCGTTGTGCAGAGCTTGGGTGCGGTGCGCGCCGCTGCGAGCGCCTGCGTGGCTTCTGGCCGCCGGCTGCGCCGGGCCCATTTGCGCAGTGTCGACTGGTGGACCCCGATCGACTCAGCGACAAGGAGCACGGGCTCACCGGCGTGCACACGCTCGACGGCGGCGCGCACCTCGGCATCAGTGTGTCGAGTTTTGCCATGCGCCTCGCCTCGGGGTGTATGGCGTGCGAAGCCGGCGTGCGGGATGCGGCGGAGCCGATCGTCGAAGCGCTCAGCGAAATGGGGCAATGTGTAGGTCATGGTGGTGCTGAAGGTGGTAACGACGGCAACGGTGCGGTGCGGATCAGGCAATCCCTTCAGGTGGATGCTGTCCGCGTTCGATACCTTGTTTGTCTACCGCGCCGCTGGGGCCATCTACTGTTGGGGGTATGGGCAGATCAGCGAGGCCGATCAGCGCGGGCACCTGATAGTCGAGCGGGCGTCGGGTTACGACGAGGCGCATGGGCGGCGCGCGGCGGCGGCCTTGAATCCAATCTCGAATCGTTCGCCGGGCAATCCCAAGGTCACGCGCCACGGCCTTGACAGGCACGCCGGCATGGACCCGGTCGACGACGAATTCGACGATGTCGTCGGCGTAGCGGCAGTTCCAATGGCTGGCGCCCGTGCTGCGGCTTCGCTTGCCTGCCGTTCGGGCGTGGACGATGAACGTCGACGCCGGTCGCAGTTCCTGCTTTAGCCGAAGGGCGCTTTTTTCACGTGCGGGGGTCTGCGCACTGTCCAGCGCTGCATTGGCGTCGGGGGCGGAGCCGCTCTTTCCCGGCGGGGCAGGACTAAGAGATTTTTTGCAGATAGAGCCGTTTTCGGGCCTCACTGCTCTGCACGGTTGCACGGTGTCTATAGACCCACCGTGCAGACCGTGCAGTTGAAGGCACTTGTGCACGGTTGCACGGTCGAGCGACTGTGCACAGAACGTGCAGCCGTGCAGCGCTGAGTGCGTTGGGTTTCTCATGCTCATGGCCTCAAAGAATCGCGAGCGTGTCATCGTCGGCCCACGAATAAAGCGCGTCGTCGCCATTGCAAAGTCTTTCCAACGCGTCCCGGACGCGCTGCCGACGGACATCCCGCGCGCCATCGACGGGCTCGGGCATCCTCCGCGCCGCCGCAGCAATGACTTCCGCCACTGGAATGCCGTCGAGCCTGGTCTGCGCGAACTCGTCGACCGTTGCCACCACTGCCTTTTGGTTCTCTCCCATCTTGCGGGCGTCGACCGTCGGCAAGACCGCTGTCTCGGTCACGACGCACGAAGTGATCGGCTCGAGGTCGTCATCGACACCCAGGCGCACAACCTCCAGTCCAAAGCCCCATTCGAGCCCGTCCTCTCCGTCTTTGCTCTTCGACAGGCGCAGCCGGCGGCCCTTCAAGTCCCGCACAACCTCCAGCTCCGCGTCGGCAGCCGCCTTCAGGCCCGACCAGCCCCGGGCGCCCTTCGCGGCGTCCTTGCCGCTGTGATGGACCAGCAGGATCGTTGCGCCGGTGGCCTCGTGAATGCGCTTGCACCGGCCGAGCGCAGCGCCCATGTCCTTGCCGGCGTTCTCGTCCGAGCCCGGGGTAACCTGCGCCCAGGTGTCGAGCACGATGATGTCGGCGTGCCCGACCTCGCGGATCAGCTCGTTCGGGTCCGAATCGGTCAGCAGGTTGGGCGCCGCCACGATCAGCTCGACGCCGACCGAGTTCAGGTCGGGCAGGTCGTGGTGCTTGGCGTAGGCCTCGATGCGCTTCGAGAAGCCGCCCGAGCCCTCTGCGACGACGTACACGACCCGGCCTTGTGCAACCTTGCGACCGCGCCACGCGACAGCACGGGCGACCGCGGCCACCAAGTCCCAGACCACGAACGATTTGCCCGAGCCGCTGGCGCCGTATACAACGATCAGCTCGCCGCGCGGCAGCACGCCCTTCATGTGCCAGCTCACACCAGGCCGTCGGGCCAGTTCGCTCGGCCGGATCACGCGCAGCCTGGAGCGCTTGACCTTGATCTCGGCACCCGCCGCCGCACTGATGCGCTGCAGGTAGGTGTCGAGTTCCGCGGTAGGCACCCCGGCCCGCTGCGCGAGCGCCGGCAGGTCGTCGGCGCCGCCTTCGGGCAGGCCCGCAACCTCGGCCTGCAGCACCAGCAACTCGACGCGTGCCCGCAGCGCCGTGCGTGCCGTCTCGACGAGGTGCTCGAACTCGTCGTTGACCCGCGCCACGTGCTTCGGCCGCCACGCTGACTCGGCCGCCGCTACGCCGCCCCGATGGTCGAGCGCGACGTACGCCACCCACGCGTCGAACGTGCCGTGCAGCGGGTCCGACGCGTGGTCCGACTGCCACAGGCCGTCGCGGCCCGGGATCAGGCGCACGCAGGGCGTGCCGGTGGCCGTGTTCGGCGCCCAGCGCTCGCCACCGTCGTCGTTGCTGTAGCCGTGGCGTGCCAGGATGTCGACGACGGCGTTCGCCTCGTTGAACTCGAGGCGCATCGGAGACGCAAAAGCCAGCTTCGCGCCGGCGCCCTCTCCCGTGCTGATCGCGAGCTGCACATCGGAGCCACAGAGCAGACGCTGCTGCTCGCGCAGGAAGGCGATGTCCGTCCAGCACCGCTGCCACCAAGCGAGGAACTCTGCGGGCAGCTCCGGCGCGTCGTCCATTCGGCGCTGCTCGTCGGCGTACTGCTGTTCGAACGGGCCCTCGCCGTTGGTCACGTAGATGGTCCCAGGCAGCGTGTCCTGCAGGTTCGTTGAGCCGGCCCGCAGCTCCAGGATCGTGCCGTGCTGCTTCGACGAGAACTTGACCCAGCCCAGGCCCTCCGGCGCCTTGAACGTCGAGCGCCCGCCGCTGCCCGGCCGCGTCGACGTGGTGCGTATGCCGGCAGCCATCAGCGCTTCGAGGTCGAAGCCGCAACGAGCCAGGCCCGCGCGTGCGGGCTCGACGTTGTCTGGGTCGATCGAGCACAGACCGTTCAACGCCAGCGGCATGCCATAGCCGCTGGCCTGGTCGTCGATCGACGAAACAGGGTTCTTCTGCCAGGCGTCGCCGACCGGGCGCTTCGACATCGGATGCAGCGCGCAGAGCTTGAAGCCGAGGGCGTGCAGGCGGCGCGCCTCGGCATGGCGCAACGATGGAGATGTGTGTGTCGCAAATGGATCGGATATCATCAGTACGCTTTCGATCTTTGAGCGCCTCTCGTGGGCGCTCTTTCTTTGGTGAAGCGGTCAGGCCGCGAGAAACTCGGCATCGGGCCGGCTGAATGGGCCAGAGGGCAGTTCGATCTGGTGCACATGCCGCAGCATCCGCAGCGCCTCTGCCGCCGTGAGCCGGCGCGTGCGGGACAGATGGCCCCGGATCGTGTCGAAGGCCAATCGGTTCGACTCGATGGCGTTCAAGCACAGGGCCATCACCGCTGCTTCAACCTGCTGCGGCGTGCCGCCCCAGACTTCGGCGACGATGCCCGCGTAAGCCTGGGCTTTCATGCGCTCGTCGACGGAACTCGACGCGTGCTCGAGCCTTGCGACTATCTCGCCCGCGAAGCCGGCGAGGTTGAGCAGCGCGCACCGAAACGCACGATCGGGTTCGTCGGTCATCCGCGCTGGCTCGGGTCGGAGGTAGGCCTCGTGGTCGCGCACATTGGCCCCGACCCAGCGCCCGCCTTGGGCCCAGATGCGCGCGCCTTTGATGACTTCGCTGCAGAAGTAACCGACCACCACGTGCCCGGCTTCATGGGCAGCGGCTTGAGCCCTTATGCACGGATCGTGACCGTGCTCAGCGACCGCTGCGAGCTGCGCCTGGAAGACCGTCCGGACTGCCGCTGCAGGCTGGTTGCGCAGGTTGGAGTTGTCCCATTTCATCGCGCGGCCTCCAGACTCGCGAGGTGCTCGGCTGCGTCACCGATCGAGGCGAACTCTTGGTCACCGATCACGATCAGGACGCGCCAATCCAGGATGAAGTGCAGCTCGCATCGCGTGCCAAGGGCACGCGCGCGGACCTCGAGGTCTCGAACCGCGTTTGACTGCTTGGGGGTGAGCGGCACGTTCATGCGGCAGCCCCTTCGAGCGCGTCGACGTGCGCAACTGCGTCTGTCCACTCGTTGAAGCAGGTCGAGCCGACGGATACCGTCGCATCGCCTTCACGGTCGACCTCGATGACTACCCGCTCGCCGAGCGCAGCACAGCGTTCGCGGAGCGCGCTGAGCTGGCCTTCTTCGATAAGGGCGCGTCTCATGCGACTCCTTGGGCAACGCCTGGCAGATAACGCACATGCGGTCCGACGCGTTTGAACGGGACGGCGGGGCAAGCTCTGGCGCGGTCCTTCTGCAGGTAGCTTACCGAGCAGCCCAGCTCGGCGGCCTTCTGGGTCTCGGTCAGCAAAACCGGCGTGTCATTCAGGGCCGCGTCGCGCTCGGCGATACGGTCGGCAACCCACCGGTCGATCTCGTGCTCGACGAAGCGGATCGTGCGGCCATCGCGCACCGGGCGAGGAAAGCCACCGGCCTTTAACAGGTCGTACAGCTTTGATTTTCGGTATCCGGTGCGTTGCTCGACAACAGGCAGCGGCAGCAGGCTTGTTGGTCGGTTTCCGTGCAGTTCCATCATCTTCTTTCGGGCGTTGCAATAGGTGCAATGTCCGAAAAACAGGCCGCTGCCGGAAGCAACAGAAATCGGGAGAATTTCTACGTGGGCGGCGTCTCGGTCGATGTCAAGAGCGTCCCGCCGCGCGCATGCAGCCGGTCAACCCACTCTTCGCGGCGTTCGCGGCGGCGCCACGCGCGGGCACGCTGATCGCTCACCGACTGCGCGTGCGACCCGCGGGTCTCTGCGAAGAACTCGATCTCCTCACGAAGCCGGTCCCGGGTGAATGCTTTGTGGCCGCAGCCGCGCCGCACGCGCAGGGCGACAGCGCACTGCTTGGCCAAGTCACGCACTGCCCGCGGCGCTTGAGCAAAGGCACCGACATCGACGAAGAATAAGCCCCCGAGGACAGGCACGCGCGGCGCGGCAGACGGCGCGCGGGTGGCGAGCCACAGCGCGTCAGCGCGGCCGAGTGCCAGCGTCAGGCCCGGCTTGCCGACCCGCTGTGCTGCACGGGTCAACACGCAGCAGAGCGCGGCCCTGGCGGCCGAGTCCTCACCGCCACCGAGCAGCGTCGGCGCGGGCGCGGCGTAGTCGGCGCGTAGCCACGCTGCCGCCTCGCCGCAGGCACGGCGGCTGGTCTCGACCTTGACAACGCCGGCCTTGGGCATGTCAGGTTGCCTGAGCGAAAGCAGGAACGTCAAGGCCCTGCTCTGCGCGCTCCAACGAGTCGCCCCACCATTGCATCAGCGCTACGCGCTTCTCGAGCCGCTGGCCGCGGTCATACGCCAGTGCGACGCTGCTCGCATGCACGTGGTCCAGGCAGAGGTCGATCAGCTCGCGGTCGAAGTCGGTGTCTTCGCGCGCGCGCGTCGACAGAGCCGATCGCCAGCCGTGTGGCGAGTGTTTGCCGGCGAGTCCGAGCGTCTTGTTCAGCGCCTTCTCGATGGCCTCGCGAGACAGATGCTCGCGGCCCTGGTTACCGGGAAAGAGCCACACAGCATCAGCGGAAAACGCCGCGCGCCAGCGCTTCAGGTCGCGGACGATCTGCGCAGGCAGGATGACCTTGTGCGCGTGCGTTCGACCTTTTCCGACCTTCATTTCGTCGCGCGGAATCTCCCAGATCGCGGGCGACGATTCAAGGTCGAAGTGCTGCCACCGTGCCTCGACCGCGTTGCCGATGCGAGCGCCGGTGAATGCGATCAGGCGATGCGCCAGGCGCACGGCTGGACTCAGGTTCGCGGTGTCTGCGCGCCGCAGTACATCGCCCAGCTCTGCGAATGTCAGCAGCGCCGGATGATGCGCGACCGCCGGCGCAGTCTCAAGTATCTCCACGACCGGCTCGGCCGGGTTGTCGTGTCGCAGGCCCTTTGCCTGCGCGAAGCGGAAAACCGACCGCACGTGCTGCAGCACCTTTTGGGCGGTCTCGCGGACACCGCGCCGCTGAATTCGGTCAATCGTGCCCGCCACCATCGCGGTGGTAACGCGTTCGATCGGCAGCTTCCCCAGCGTCGGGTAGACATCGCGTTCCAGGGCTCGCGCGCTCTTTGCAAAGTGGATGTCGGACCAGGCCCCCTTTTGCTTGGCGAGCCAGGAGGCGGCCACGTGCTCGAAAGTCACCTGGCTGGCGGCTACCCCCTCGGCGCGCTTCGCGCGGCGCTCTGTGACCGGGTCCAGGCCCTGCTCGACCTGGTCCTTGATCCGAGCACGCTCTGCTCGCGCGTCGGCCAGCGTGACCTCGTCGACCGGGCCGATCGAAAAGGTGCCCGACTTGCCGCCGTAGGCATAGCGGACCTGCCAGCTTGCCCGGCCGCTTGGCAGATAGGTCAAGTACAACCCGCCGCCGTCCGGCAGCTTGTGGCCGGCCTTGCGCTCGGGGCTTCGCAGCCACGTCTGCACCTGCTTGACCCCTAGACGCTCCTTGGCCCTACTTCCGTTACCACTCTGCATTTCGCACTCCCGGTTCAACAAGTGAACGGCACTACGTCCGTTACCACATTATTGCGCGGACGAGTACGGATGTCAATGGAAGCCGCTACATAGGTAAAACCAAGAAAAAAGGGCCGCTTTCGCGGCCCTTCTGGGTACTTCTGGTGGAGCTGGGGGGAATCGAACCCCCGTCCGAAAGCCATCGTCGGGCAGATCTACGTGCTTAGCTGACTGATTTGGATTTAAGCGTGAAGGTCG
>JAYVVB010000296.1:0-4949 GCA_043787455.1 Rhizobacter sp. | reverse complement strand
CTCGACGGCCTCGGCGGGCTCAAACTGCAGAAGCCCGACTTCGACGGATTGGCCGATGCCCTGGTCAAGTCCGGCACGCACGCGGTCATGTTCGAGCTGGTGTTGACGAAGGCGGAGTTCCGCCTCGACGTCGAGGCGGGCAAAGTCACCGTCAAGGCGGGAAAGGTCAACGTCCCTTCGGACCTGGAGGAATACCGCAGCTTCCTCGGACTTCTCAACGGCTGGTCCAGCGGCGACCACAACATCGTGCCGGATGGGGATTTCAAGAAATTCAACGACAACAATCCCAAGAAGCCCGTGAAGCCCTCGTACAAGGACTTCGAGGAGATGGCCAAGAAGAGCAAGTCAGATGTGGACGCCTTCCGTGCATGGGCCAAAAACAACAGCAACGCCAAGAAGGCCTTCGATGCCATCGACAAGACCGCCAAGGCCAAGCCGACCGATCCGGCACGCGTGGATGCCCTGAAGGCGATCAACGCCTCGCTGCAGGACTATTACAAGACGTTCTAGACCGCCGCGTCGGGCGCAAGCAGCGCCGCGTAGCGCCGCAGGTCGACGTTGCCGCCGCTGATGATCACGCCGACGCGCCGGCCGGCGAGCTCGGCCTTCATCCTGCGCGCCGCAGCGAAGCCGAGGCAGCCGGTCGGCTCGACGATCATCTTCATGCGCTCGGCGAAGAAGCGCATCGCCGCGACGAGCTCGGCGTCGCTCGCGGTGAACACGTCGTCGACGTCGCGCCGGATGATCGCGAAGGTGTAGTCGCCGAGGTGCTGCGTCTGCGCGCCGTCGGCGATCGTCCGGGGTGTTTCGATGTGGACGATGCTGCCGCTGCGAAAGGAGCGCTGGCCGTCGTCGCCCGCTTCCGGCTCGACACCGTAGACCTTGCACGAAGGCGCCAGCGCCCGCGCTGCGAGCGCCGAGCCCGAGAGCAGGCCGCCGCCGCCGAGGCAGACGAACAGGGCGTCGAGCGCGCCGACCTCTTCGATCAGCTCGAGCGCCGCCGTGCCCTGGCCGGCGATGACGTCGGGGTGATCGTAGGGTGGAATCAGGGTCATGCCGCGCTCGTCGGCCAGGCCGCGGCCGATCGCCTCGCGGTCTTCCCGGAAGCGGTCGTAGACGACGACGCTCGCACCGTAGCCTTTTGTCGCCGCGACCTTGGCGGCCGGCGCGTCGAGCGGCATGACGATCACCGCCGGCATGCCGAGAAGACGCGCCGAGAGCGCGATCGCCTGCGCATGGTTGCCCGACGAGAACGCGACGACGCCAGCGCGGCGCTGGCGCTCGTCGAAGCGCGACAGGGCGTTGAACGCGCCGCGGAACTTGAACGCGCCCATGCGCTGGAAGTTCTCGCACTTGAAGTACACCTGCGCACCGAGCTCGGCATCGGCCGTGCGCGAGGTCAGCACCGGCGTGCGATGGGCGTAGCCGGCGATCCGTCCGGCGGCTGCGCGGACATCGTCGAAGGTCGGCAGTGTGAGCGGCATCGAGGCAGAAGGCATGAGGCTCTCCGGGGTCAGGGCCGGCGTTGTCGGGCGGATTCGTAGAAGCACACGGCCGCGGCGGCAGCAACGTTGAGCGATTCCTCGCCGCCCGGCTGCGGGATCGAGAGCATCGCGGTGCAGCGCGATGCGAGCGTCGTCGCGATGCCCTGCCCTTCGTGGCCGAGGGCGAAAGCGCACGGCCACGGCAGAGCGACGGCGTCGAGGCGATCGGTCGAGTGCGGGCTCGTGCCGAAGAGCGGCAGGTCGAGCGCGGCGAGCACGGACTCGTCCGCACTCTCGATCAGGTGCAGCCCGAAATGCGCGCCCATGCCGGCGCGAACGACCTTCGGCGACCACAGCGCCGCCGTGCCGACGAGCGCGATCACCTGGCCGAACCCGAACGCGGCGGCGCTGCGCAGCATGCTGCCGACGTTGCCCGGGTCCTGCACCCGGTCGAGCACGAGCGTTGCATCGCGCGGCCGAATCGTCACCGGCCCGGGGGCGTCGATCAGGAAGGCAACGGCCGCCGGCGACTCGAGTGTGCCGAGGCCGGTCATCGCGTCGTCGGCGACGACGGCGACTTCGGCAGCGCTCGACGCGAGCTCGCGCAAACGCGGCATGCCCCATCCCGATTCGCTGACCACGGCCTGCGGCGCCCGACGGCCGTTCGCACGCCACGCCGCGCAGAGGTGCTCGCCTTCGAGCAGCACCGTGCCGATCTTGCGGTAGGCGCCGGCGTCCGACGCGAGCTTGCGCACCCTGGCGAGGAGCGGATTGCTCCGCGACGTGATCTGCGTGACCCTGGCCACGACGCGCGTCAGAAGAGACGGTCGAGGACGCAGCGCACTGGCGCGAAGCTGCGCCGATGGTGCGGGCAGGCGCCGTGCTCCCGGAGCGCGCTCAGATGCTCGGGCGTGGAATAGCCCTTGTGGCTGTCGAAGCCATACTGCGGGTGCTCGTCGTGCAGCTGCATGCACAGGCGGTCGCGATGGACCTTGGCGATGATCGACGCCGCCGAGATCGCCCGCACCTTGGCGTCGCCGCCGACGACGGTCCGCACCGGCATCGTCAGCTCCGGACGCTGGTTGCCGTCGACGAGCACGATCTGCGGCTGCTGCGCTAGGCCTTCGACGGCGCGACGCATCGCCAGCAGCGCCGCGCGCAGGATGTTGAGCGTGTCGATCTCTTCGACGCTCGCCCAGGCGACGCTGAAGCAGACGGCCTTCCTGCGGATCTCGCCGTCGAGCCGCTCACGCTCCCCGGTGCCGAGCAGCTTCGAATCGTTGAGACCGCGGATGGTTCGACCTTCGTCGAGGATCACCGCCGCGGCGACGACAGGACCGGCGAGCGGGCCGCGCCCGACCTCGTCGACGCCGGCCATGAGACCGGACACATCGACAATGCAGCGCAACTGATGAGCGCGAAGAAAAGTCCGGGCGTGCATGGGAGGGAGATCAGCGTTCGAGCACGGCTTCGATCGCGGCCGTCGCCAGGGCGCCGGTATCGCGCCGAAGCTCGCGATGGATGCCTTCGAAGCGGACGCGCAAGGATTCGGCGGCATCCGGATCGTCGAGCCATTTGAAGGCCGCGGCGGAGATCCTCTCAGGCGTCGCTTCGCCCTGCAACAGCTCGGGCACGGCGAACTCGCGCAGGAGGATGTTGGGCAGCGACACCCACGGCTGGTATTTCATGCGCCTGCCCATCTGATAGGTGAGCGCGTGCATGACGTAGACGACGACCATCGGCCGCTTGAACAGCGCCGTCTCGAGCGTCGCCGTGCCGCTGGCGACGAGGGCGACGTCGCAGGCGGCGAGCGCCTCGTGCGCCTGGCCGTCGAGCAGCGTGATCGGTGCGTTGGGCGCGTACTGCTTCCTCAGCGGCTCGATCGCGTGGCGCAGGCCGGTGACGACGGGAACGACGAAGCGAAGGTCCGGCCGGGCTCGGCTCATCGCCGCCGCGGCCGCGAACAGGCGCGGCGCGATGTACTGGACTTCGGAGCGACGGCTTCCCGGCAGGAGCGTGACCAGCGTCGCCTCGTCATCGATGCCGAGCGCGGCGCGGCTCGCCGCGCGCGGCACCTCGAAAGGAATCGCGCTCGCGAGCGGATGGCCGACGTAGACGGCGTTGATCTTGCGCTTGGCATAGATCTCCGGCTCGAACGGGAAGATGCAGAGCACGAGATCGGTGGCGCGACCGATCTTCTCGATCCGCTTGCTGCGCCAGGCCCAGATCGACGGACTGATGAAGTGGATCGTCTTCACCCCGGCCGCTTTCAGCTTGATCTCGACGTCGAGATTGAAGTCCGGCGCATCGACGCCGATGAAGGCGTCGGGCTTGTCGCCCATGAGCCGCTCGAGCAGCTGCGTGCGAATACCGAGGATCTCGCGGAAATGTCCGAGCACTTCGACGTAGCCGCGCACGGCGAGCTTGTCGTGCGGCCACCAGGCATGAAAGCCCTGCTCGACCATGCGTGGCCCGCCAATGCCCTCGGCGACGAGGCCGGGCCAGCGCGCGCGCAAGCTCTGCAGCAGCGAGCCCGCGAGCAGGTCGCCCGAGGTTTCACCCGCGACCATCGCGAAGCGCGGCGATTCAGGAGTCATTGGAAAGGGGCCGGACAGGGATCAGCGCGCGATGCCTCGCTTGGCCGAAGCCAGGAAGTCGCCGAGAAGACGAACTTCGTCGGCCGCTTCGGGAATGCTCGTCGCCAGCTCGGCGATCCTGGCTCGTGCCTCGTCGAGCGTCAGGCCGTCGCGATAGAGCAACCGGTACATCTGCTTCACTGCGGCGATGCGCTCGGCCGAGAAACCGCGGCGACGGAGCCCTTCGGCGTTGAAGCCGCGCACCGTGAGCGGATGGCCGTCGACCATCATGAACGGCGGCACGTCCTGCGAGACGTGGCTCTGGAATCCGGTCATCGCGTGCGGGCCCATCTTGACGAACTGATGCAGTCCGCTCATCGCGCCGACGATCGCCCAATCGCCGAGGTGGACGTGGCCGGCGAGGCCGGCATAGCCGGCAACGATCGTCCGGTCGCCGACGACACAGTCGTGGGCGATGTGGACGTTGTTCATCAGCCAGTTGTAGCTGCCTATCCGGGTGACTCCCGCATCCTGCGCCGTGCCGAGGTTGAAGTTGCAGTACTCGCGGATCGTATTGCGGTCGCCGATCTCGAGCGTCGTCGGCTCGCCGGCATATTTCTTGTCCTGTGGGATCGCGCCGAGCGAGCAGAACTGGAAGATGCTGTTGTGCTCGCCGATCGTGGTCCGGCCTTCGATGACGCAGTGCGGACCGACGACGGTGCCGGCACCGATGCGCACGTGGCTGCGAACGATGCTGTAAGGTCCGATCTCGACGTCAGCGGCCAGCTCGGCGCCGGGCTCGACGACCGCCGTCGGATGGATCTTCGCCACCTGCGGCGACGCCTACTCGAGCGCTCGCACCGCGCACATCAGCCTGGCCTCGACGGCG
>JAYVVB010000295.1:0-4750 GCA_043787455.1 Rhizobacter sp. | reverse complement strand
CGGCCTCGGCAACGGCGGCCGGTTCCTCGCCGACATGGGCGGCCAGCTGCTGACGCTGCGCTTCGGTCGCGCCGACGAGACCGAAGCCGACCTCGTCGGCCTTGAGCTCGCCGCGCGGTCGGGCTACGACCCTCGCGCGGGCATCACGCTCTGGGAAAAGATGGCGGCCGCGAGCCGGAACTCTTCGGTCGAGCTTTTGAGCACGCACCCGTCGGGGCCGACGCGGATCAGCGACATCCGCGCCAACCTGCCGAAGGTCGCGGGCCTCTATGCGCGAGCGCCGAAGCCCGCCGAGCGCTTCGGGCCGCCGGAGCCGAAGCGCTGATCAGGCCGGGCGAAAGAAGCCGGCGATCGATTCCGGCCGTCCCATCTTGCGCAGCACGCCCTTGACCGGCGGCAGCACCGCCACCTGACGCACCAGGGCGCGGATGCTCGCGGCGCCGGTCTTCTGCCGGATGCTGCCGATCTGGCTGCGTACGGTCGAGACCGCGACGCCGAGCTCTTCGGCGGTCTGCGTAGGCGGCGAGCCGCTGCACAGGGCGACTAGGACGCGCGTCTCGGCGCCGGTCAGGCCGCAACTGCGGGCAAAGCCGTGCACCGACAGCGACTCGCAGACCGCGCGCTTTTCCAGCACCACGAGGACCGCGCGCGGTCCGGCGTCGGCGGCGTCGAGCGGCACGACCGAGACGCTGGCGCGACGGGCGTCTTCACCGAGCGTCAGCAGGCGACGGATGCCGCGCCCGGCCGCGGCCGTGACGGCCTCGGTGAGTGTCGCCGCGTCGCGCGCCGAGCGGGCGCAGAGCTGACCGGCCGTGATCGAGAGCGGGTGATGTTCGTCGAGCTCGACGGCTGCTGCATCGTTGATGTGACTGACGTGCATGTCGTCCAGCAGGAGGACGATGCCGTAGTCGAGCTCGTCGAGCGCCGCGGCGAGCCAATGGCCGATGGCCGGCGCGCCGGGAGACCCGGAAGGAGCGGGCTGTCGCGGCGCCGCCGGGCGCCCGATCGGCGCCGGAGGCATGCGAAAGGGCAGGGGGCTGACAGTGGCGGTATCGAACATGACGTTCCTCGGGGTCCGTACAGGAGTCGGGGCGACTCGTGACGGCAAGAGTAGGAACGTCGAGGCCGCGTGTAACGTGAATAAACCGGTAGATCGATGTGAACTATTCACACTTGTGCGGCTCCGTGCTCGATGGCAGCGAAGTCAGCCCAGCACGCGCAGCAACCACCGATTGAGATCGACGATCTCCGGCTGGCACACCGAATGCGGCATCGGGTACTCGTGCCACTCGACCGGATGGCCCGCGGCGACGAGGACGTCGCGCGACTGGCGCGCCCGCGCGATCGGGATCACCGGGTCTTGCGTGCCGTGAGCGAGGAAGATCGGCGTCGCGCGATTGGCCTCGTGCCGTTCGGCCCCGAGCTTGGCCGCGAGCGGCAGATAGCCCGACAGTCCGACGAGGCCGGCGAGCTTCTCGTCGTGGCGCAGGCCCGTCATCAGCGTCATCGCGCAGCCCTGGCTGAAGCCCGCGAGGACGATGCGTCCGGCGGCGACGCCGCGCGATTTCTCCCTGGCGATGAGCCCTTCGACCAGGGCCTGGGAGCCGCGCAAGCCGGATTCGTCCTCGCGTTGCTCGTGCGAGTCGAGGCCAAGGATGTCGTACCAGGCCGGCATGACGTAGCCGCCGTTGATCGTCACGGGTCGCGTCGGCGCGTGCGGAAAGACGAAGCGCACGGGGCCGACCGCGTCGAGCTTCAGCTCGTTCGCGACCGGGACGAAGTCGTTGCCGTCGGCGCCGAGTCCGTGCAGGATGATGATCGAGGCGCGCGGATCCGGCCCGGTCTCGTGTTCGATGGACTCGAGCGTCATGAGGGTGGGTTCCTTGTCCGTTCGTTCGTTGGCTACAGCCGGAAGGCGTAGTCGATGACCACCGGCGCATGATCGCTGAAGCGCTGCTCGAGGTAGATGTGCTCGCGCGTCGCGAGCGACGCGATCGCCGGCGTCGCCAAGTGATAGTCGAGGCGCCAGCCGACGTTCTTCGCCCGCGCCTGACCGCGGTTGCTCCACCAGGTGTACTGCTCGGGATGCGGATTGAGCGTACGGAACACGTCGACGAAGCCGAGCTCCTCGAAGAGCCGCGTCATCCAGGCGCGCTCCTCGGGCAGGAAGCCGCTGTTCTTGCGGTTGCCTTTCCAGTTCTTGAGATCGATCTCCTTGTGGGCGATGTTGATGTCGCCGACCAGGATCACTTCGCGCTCGCTCGCGAGCGCGTGGAGATAGGGCGCCATCAGGTCGAGGAAGCGGAATTTCGCCGCCTGCCGGTGCTCGCCCGCCGAGCCGCTCGGGAAATAGCAGCTGACGACGCTGAGGCGTGGCAGGCCTTTTCGCGACGGCCGGTCGAAGCGAGCCTCGACATAGCGGCCTTCGGCGTCGAACTCGGGATCGCCGAAGCCGAGTCGAACCGCGCTCGGCTTCCTGCGGCTGTACAGGCCCACGCCGCTGTAGCCTTTCTTCTCGGCGAAGTGGAAGTGGCCCTTCATGCCGGCCACCTTGTCGAAGCGGCCGGTGATGGTGTCGGCCTGGGCCTTGATCTCCTGCACCCCCATACAATCAGCGCCCACGCCTTCGGCCCACGCCTCGAAGCCCTTGGCGGCCGCGGAGCGGATCCCGTTCAGGTTCAAAGAGACGAGGCGAAACACGCAGCAGCCCCGATGAAGACCTCCGCCCCCGACAAGACGGTCGCGCGCGAGTTCGTGCGGTTCTCGGTCGAGTCGGGCGTGCTCAGGTTCGGCGAATTCAGGACCAAGGCGGGGCGGCTGTCGCCGTACTTCTTCAACTCGGGTTTGTTCGACGACGGCGCCAAGCTGATGCGCCTGGGTGAATTCTATGCACGACGTCTGCTCGCGTCGGACCTCGAGTTCGACATGCTCTTCGGCCCGGCCTACAAGGGCATCACGCTGGCGGCGGCCGTGGCGATCGAATTCGGCCGGCGCGGCCGTGCCGTCCCTTTCGCGTTCAACCGGAAGGAAGCAAAAGATCACGGCGAGGGCGGCCTTGTGGTCGGCGCACCATTGCGGGGCCGCACGGTCATCGTCGATGATGTGATCACTGACGGTGCTTCCAAGCGCGAGTCGGTGGAGTTGCTTCGCCGCGAAGGAGCCGAGCCGGTGGCGGTGCTCATCGCGCTCGACCGGATGGAACGCGGCGGGGCCGGAGACAACCTTTCAGAGCGATCAGCCGTTGAAGACTTTGAACGCGACTACGTCATGCCCGTCATCCCGGTCGCCACGGTCGAAGACCTGCTGGAGTTCTTGACATCCCATGCCGATCCGACGCTTGCCGCCCATGCGGATGCCGTTGCCGGGTATCGGCGGCGCTATGGCATCTGAAGCCGTGGCGCTGAATCGCAGTGTCTGGTTGACGTTGGTGACCGCCTCGTCGGTCGCCTGCGCGTTTCCCATGGTTGCCGCGGCCGCGGACTCGAACGGTCCGCGGGTTCCGATCTACAAGTGCATCGACGCCAATGGCAAGGCGATCACTTCCGACCGGCCGATGCCCGAGTGCGCCAATCGCGTGCACCAGCAGCTCAATCCCGACGGCTCGCTCAACCGCATCATCCCGCCGCCGATGACCGACGACGAGCGTGCCGAATCCGAGCGCCGGGATCGCGAGGCCAAGGTCGCGACGTCCGCGAAGAACGACGCCATCCGGCGCGACCGCAACCTGATGCAGCGCTTTCCCGACGAGGCGACACACCGCAAGGCGCGCGCCAAGGCGCTCGACGAGTTCAGCGGCTCGGTGAAGAACTACGAGGCGCGGATCGTGCTGCTCATGGCCGAGCAGAAGAAGCTGCGCGAGGAGTCCGAGTTCTACCTTCCTCTCAAGAAGCCTCTGCCGGCCAAGCTCAAGCAGCAGATCGACGCGAACGACGCCAGCCTCGAGGCGCAGAACGGCCTGGTGCAGAACCAGCAGACCGAGATCGTGCGGATCAACGCCCTCTACGATGCCGAGCTCGCGCGTCTAAAGAAGCTCTGGGGCGGCGTTCCGGCCGGCTCGCTCGGCCCGCTGCCCGGTCCTCAGGCCACGACCGCGGCTGCGGCAGACCTGGTGAAGGCCACGGCGACCAAGTAGTCGCGCGCGTGTGCGTCAGCCGAGCTTCAAGCGCAGCAAGGCGCCGACTTCCGCCGGATCGGCCTTGCCGCGGCTCGCCTTCATCGCCTGGCCGACGAGCGCGTTGAACGCCTTGTCCTTGCCGGCCCGGAATTCCTCGACCGATTTGGCGTTGCCGGCGATCACGGCGTCGACGATGCGTTCGAGCTCGCCCGCGTCGCGCATCGAGCGCAGGCCCTTGGCTTCGATGAGCGCATCGACGTCGTCGCCTTCACCCTGCCAGAGCGCATCGAAGATCTGGCGCGCGGCCGCGTTCGAGACCGTGCGGTCGACGATCCGCGCGATCAGCGTCGCGAGCGTCTGCGGCGGCAACGGGATCTCGGCCCACGCGCCCGCGTTCATGCGCCGCGAAACCTCGCCCATCATCCAGTTGGCGACGAGCTTGGGCTCGCGACTCGCGGCAGCGGCGGCTTCGAAGTAGGCGGCGACGGCGCGGCTCTCGGTCATCATCGCCGCGTCGTAGGCGCCGAGCGCGTACTCGCGCTCGAAGCGCGCCGCCCTGTCCTTCGGCAGCTCCGGCATCTCGGCGCGCACACGCGCGATCCACTCGACCGGGATGACCAGCGGCGGCAGGTCGGG
>JAYVVB010000294.1:0-4101 GCA_043787455.1 Rhizobacter sp. | reverse complement strand
AGTTCTTCGGCTCCCAGGGTTGGCTGCCGGTGGCGCCGGCGTCGAAGAAGAGCGGCGCGTCGTTGATGATCGTCGCCGGCGTGAAGCCCTTCTCGAGGGCGGCCGAGTAGATAAAGGGCTTGAAGCTTGAGCCCGGCTGGCGCCAGGCCTGGGACACGTGATTGAACTTGCTCTTCGAGTAGTCGAAGCCGCCGACCATCGCCCGGATGCTGCCGGTTCGCGGATCCATCGCAACGAACGCGCCCTCGACCTCGGGCAGCTGGGTGATCGACCACTCGCCCTTCGCGCCGCGGATGAGGCGCACGACCGCGCCCGGCCGAATCTGGGTCTTGGGATTGGCTTTGGCCGCGAGCGCCGACGTCGCCGGCTTCAGCCCCTCGCCGATCACCGTCGCCTCGTCGCCGTTCTGGAGCACGGCGACGATCTTCTTCGCCGACGCCTCGGTGACTACGCCCGCACGCAACTCGTCGTTGTCGGGATAGTCCTGGAGCGCTTCGGCGATGCGCGCGTCAATCTCGCCGCGCACCGCGGGCAGGTCGATGTAGTCCTCCGGGCCGCGATAGACCTGGCGCCGCTCGAACTCCATGATGCCCTTGCGCAGCGCGTGATAGGCCAGCGTCTGCTCGGTCGAGTTCAGGGTGAGGTAGACATTGAGGCCACGCGTGTACGCCTCTGCGCCGTACTGGTTGAAGATCATCTGGCGCGCCGCCTCGGCGACGTACTCGGCGTGCACGGCAACATCCGACGGCGCGCGATAGCGAAGGACCTGCTTTTTCGCTGCGTCGCGCTGTTCCGCCGTGATGAAGCCGTTCTCGAACATGCGATCGATGATGTAGCGCTGGCGCAGCGTGGCGCGCTCGGGATTGACGATCGGATTGTTCGCCGAGGGCGCCTTCGGCAACCCGGCGAGCATCGCCGCCTCGGCGACCGTGATGTCCTTCAACGGCTTGCCGAAATAGATTTCGCTGGCCGACGCGAATCCATAGGCGCGCTGCCCAAGCGCGATGTGATTCATGTAGACCTCGAGAATCTGCTCCTTGGTGAGTTGGCTTTCGATCTTCAAAGAAAGCAACATCTCGTAGATTTTGCGAGTAAATGTTTTTTCGGTGGAGAGATAGAAATTGCGCGCGACCTGCATGGTGATGGTCGAGCCGCCTTGCGCGCTGTGCCCCTCGCCGAAGTTCGCCAAGCCCGCGCGCAGCACGCTCAAGTAGTCGACGCCGTTGTGCTGATAGAAGCGCGCGTCCTCGATCGCCAGCACGGCGTCCTTCATCACCTTGGGGATCTGGCCGATCGGAACGAAGTTGCGCCGCTCCTCGCCGAACTCGCCGAGCAGCACACCGTCGGCCGAGAAGACGCGCATCGGCAGCTTCGGCCGGTAGTCGGTGAGGCTGTCGATCTCGGGAAGATTGGGATAAGACACCGCGAGAGCGATGGCGGCGACCAGCACCACCGCGACGGCGGCCGAGGCGGCCAGTCCAATGAGGGTAAGCACCACCCGGAGCGGGACACCGAGCCACCTCGGCAAGCGCTCCGGTGCCGGCTCGCCGCCACGCGGCGAGGCCGTGCGGCCGTTACCGTTTTCAGAATCGCTCACGGCTCGTCCTGCATGTGGGTCGCATTATAGAAACCCGACTTCGCACGCTTTCATGGTGTTTGCAAGTGATCGAAAAGGTGACGCAATCGACACTTCGAATCGCGTTGCAACCGGTCGCATGTTGCCGGCGGTTCGCGTGTGAGATTTGCAACGCACACAGGCGCGCAGCGCTGGTTTTTGCTTTGGTAATCAAGGGCTTTACTGCTAGCATCGAAGTAACTTATTAACAGTCCAGCGCGTTGTTTTGCGACGTTGGAAAAGGGGCACCGTGAGCTTTCTCGACGCGCTGTTGGGCCGCAAGCACCCACCCATGATCGGCCTCGACATCAGCTCGTCGAGCGTCAAGCTCGTCGAGCTCGGACAGACCAGCAGCGGCGAGTACGTGCTCGAGCGTTTCGGCTCCGAAAGCTTCGAAAAGGGCTGGATCGCCGACGGCCAGATCGAGAAGTTCGACGAAGTGGCCGAGGCCGTCAAGCGGCTCGTCACCAAGAGCGGCACCAAGACGCGCCAGGTCGTGATGGCCATGCCGCAGTCGGCGGTGATCACCAAGAAGATCATGCTGCCCGCCGGCCTGCGCGAGGAAGAGCTCGAGGTCCAGGTCGAGACCGAAGCCAATCAGTACATCCCGTTCTCGCTCGACGAGGTCAGCCTCGACTTTTGCGTGATCGGCCCGAGCCCGACGTCGGTGGGCGACGTCGAGGTGCTGATCGCCGCGTCGCGCAAGGATCGGGTCCAGGACCGCCAGGGCCTCGCCGAAGCTGCGGGGCTGAAGCCGGCCGTGCTCGACATCGAGTCCCATGCCTCGCGGCTGGCGATGAGCCGCGTCGTCTCGAGCCTGCCGAATGAAGGCCGCGACGCGCTCGTCGCCCTGTTCGAGATCGGCGCCGACACGACCAGTCTCAAGGTCCTGCGCGACGACGAGATGCTCTACGACCGCGATCAGGCCTTCGGCGGCTCGCAGCTCACCCAGCTGATCTCGCGCCAGTACGGCTTCTCGTACGAAGAGGCGGAGCAGAAGAAGCTCGCCGCCGATCTGCCCGACGACTACGAGACTTCGCTGCTCGCGCCGTTCGTCGACAGCCTGTCTCAGGAAATCGGCCGCGCGTTGCAGTACTTCTTCACCAGCACGCCGCACCACAAGGTCCACTACGTGATGCTCGCCGGCGGCACGGCCACCTTGCCGGGGCTGAAGGATCGCGTCACCGAGCTCACCGGATTCGCGTCGATGGTCGTCAACCCGTTCGAGAACATGAAGCTTGGCTCCGCGGTGCGCGAAGCCAAGCTTCGTCGCGAGGCCTCGTCGTATCTCACGGCCTGCGGCCTGGCGATGCGGAGGTTTGCGCAGTGATCATGATCAACCTGCTCCCGCACCGCGAGGAGCGACGCAAGAGGAAGAAGATCGCGTTCTATGCCGGCCTCGGCGTTGCCGCGGTGGCCGGCCTCGCCATGGTGGGCATCTGGTATCTCGTCGTCCAGCAACTGGTCGCCGGACAGCAGCAGCGCAATGCGTTCCTTTCGGGTGAGATCGCCAAGCTCGACGTCCAGATCAAGGACATCGCCAGCCTGAAGGCGGAAATCGCCTCCCTGAAAGCGCGTCAGAAAGCGGTCGAGGACCTGCAGATCGATCGCAACGTGCCGGTCCATGTGCTCAACGAGCTCGTGCGCCAGGTGCCCGAGGGCATCTACATCACGTCGCTCAAGCAGGACAACCAGACACTCAGTGTCGCCGGCATCGCCCAGACCCAGGAGCGCGTCTCCGAGCTGCTCCGCAACACCGCCTACAACTCCGAGTGGCTGGTCAAGCCGGAGCTCGTCGAGAGCAAGGCGACCACGGTGCAAGGTGCGAACAAGGAGCAAAAGCGCCTGTTCGACTTCGGCGTCCGCCTGACCGTCAAGCGTCCGCAGGACACGCCGGCTGCCGCGTCGCAGGCTGCGGCCACGGCGATTCCCGCCGCCGCGAGCGCGCCCGCGTCCGCCGCCGCGCCCAAGAAGACCTGATCGCCATGGCCACCAAGAGCAAGACCGCCAACGTCGACCTGAACTCGGTCTTCGAAGGCGCAGCCTCGCAGTTTCGCGGGCTGAACCCGAACGAGCCCGGCCAGTGGCCGCTGCTGCCGAAGACGCTGACCTTCGTCGCCGTCGCGCTGGCGATGGTTGTCGCGGGCTGGTTCGTCGTGCTGTCCTCAGCGCACGACGATCTCGACGGCGAGCGCAACAAGGAGCCCACGCTCAAGAACGACTACCGCAACAAGCTGGCGCAGGCCGTGAATCTGGGCGAGCTGCGCAAGCAGAAGCTCCAGGTCGAGGAGTACGTGACCCAGCTCGAGAAGCAGCTGCCGGGCAAGGCGGAAATGGACGCGCTGCTGTCCGACATCAACCAGGCCGGTCTCGGTCGCGGCCTGCAATTCGAATTGTTCAAGCCGGGCCAGGTCGTGGTCAAGGACTTCTACGCCGAGCTGCCGATCGCGATCAAGGTCACCGGCCGCTATCACGACATCGGCTCG
>JAYVVB010000293.1:0-11075 GCA_043787455.1 Rhizobacter sp. | reverse complement strand
CGCCGGCGCCAGGCCGAACGCGAGCGAGGCGGCCAAGAAGGCGAGGGTGACGGCCGCGAAACGGGGCGTGAGGTGCTGTGGCATGGTGCGAACCTTTCGATCGAGTGACGATGCGGCCGATGGCGTCGACGGGGCGGCGCGATTGTAGGGACCTGCCTTGCGAAGGCTGTGCCTGCTCGTCCGGCGCGATCCGGCCCCGATCGCGCCGGGGTGCAGTTCATCGCAAGCAGCTGGCGCGGCGAAAGGCGTTCGCCGACGATGGCGGCACATGCACAAGGAGAAAGTCATGTCGGAAGCCGACCAACTGAGCCAGCTGGGTGAGCTGCATCGACGCGGTGTCCTTTCGGACGACGAATTCGCGAGAGCGAAGGCGCGCGTCCTGAGCGGCGCTGCGGCGACGAGCTCTGACGCGCGCACGCTGGCGAGCATCAACGCGCTCCGGCGCAGCCGCGCCGACCGCTGGATCGGCGGCGTGTGCGGGGGCGTCGCGCAGGCGACGGGGCTGGCGTCGTGGGTCTGGCGCATCGTCTTCACCGCGCTCGCGCTCTGCGGCGGCAGCGGCCTCCTGCTCTACGTCCTGCTCTGGATCTTCGTGCCGCAGGCGAACGACGAATTGGCGACGCGCGTGCCGACGCCGTCGTCCTGAACCTCAGGCCAGGCCGCAGCCGCGAAGCACCAGCGTCGTCACGTGCTCGGTCGCGCGGGCGTGGTCGCGCTCGCTCAGGCGCGTGCGGCCGAGGACGGCACGCACCTGGACATCGAAGTCGGCGTAGGTCTGCGTCGCCGCCCAGATCGTGAAGAAGAGGTGGGTCGGATCGACCGGCGTCATCCGGCCGGCGGCGATCCAGCCCTCGATGACGCGCGCCTTCTTCTTCACCATCGCGCGCAGCTCGGTGCGCATCAGTTCACCCAGAACCGGCGCGCCGTGCAGCAGCTCGTTGGCGAACACGCGCGATGCGTCGGGGTGCTCGGCCGACATCGCCATCTTGGCGCCGATGTAGCCCGCCAGTGCCGTGCGCGGATCGGCGTCGGCGACGAGGCTGTCCATCGGCACGAGCCAGTCGTGCAGCGTGCGCGCGAGCACCTCGTGATAGAGCTCGTGCTTGCTGCCGAAGTGGTAGTGCAGATTCGACTTGGGCAGGCCGGCGGCCTCGGCGATGGCCGCCGTCGTCGCGCCGTTGAAGCCAGCTCGCGCGAACACGCGCTCGGCCGCGCCGAGCAGGGCTTCGCGCGCGGTGTCGCCGCGAGATTGTTGAGCCCCAGCACGGGCTGGGCGGAGCCGGCCGCGGGCCGGCGTCCGCGCCGGGCCGCTCACTTCTTCGTCGCCGCCTCCCAGACGACGTGCGAATACGCCGCCTTGCCCGGATCCTTCTTGATCACCGGCGCGCTGCCCGCGGCGAGCAGCACCTTCACCGTGCGCTCGTAGGCTGTCGGCTCGAGGTAGCCGAGCTTGGGCGTGCCGGCGGTGGTGATGAGCTTGGCGACGTTCTCCATCTGCCGCTGCTGCACCTTCAGGGTGGCGCTGCCCGACGGATCGGCGGCGACGACGATCTTGGCGGCCTCGGCCGGATCCTTCACGGCGTCGTTCCAGCCCTTCAGCGTGGCGCGCAGGAACTTGGCGGCGCGCGCGACGAAGGCCGGGTCCTTCAGCTTGCTGTCGAGCACGTAGAGGCCGTCCTCGAGCGAGGCCACGCCCTGGTCCTCGTAGAAGAAGGTGACGAGGTCGCTCTCCTTCACGCCGGCGTCGACGACCTGCCAGTACTCGTTATAGATCATGGTCGAGATGCACGCCGCCTGGTTCTGCAGCAGCGGGTCGACGTTGAAGCCCTGCTTCATGATCTTGATGTCGGTGTCGGGCTTGAGGCCGAGCTTGGCCATCCAGTTGAGGAACGGATACTCGTTGCCGCCGTACCAGACGCCGAGCGTCTTGCCCTTGAGGTCCTGCGGCGTCGACACCCCGCTCGACTTCTTGCACGTCAGCATCAGGCCCGAGCGGTTGAAGATCTGGGCGATGTTGACGAGCGAGACGCCGGCTTCGCGCGCGGCGAGGGCGTCGGGCATCCAGTTGACGATCGCGTCGGCCTGGTTGCCGGCCAGCACCTGCACCGGCGAGACGTCGGGGCCGCCCGGCTTGATCGTCACATCGAGGCCTTCGGCCTTGTAGTAGCCCTTGGCGGCGGCGACGTAGTAGCCGGCGAACTGGGCCTGGGGCACCCACTTCATCTGCACCGTGAACTTCTGCGCCTGGGCCGCGGCGGGCGCGGCGACGCCGACGCTTACGGCGGTGGCGAGCGCGGCGAGAACGAACTTGAAGGACGAACCGATCATGTGAAAGCTCCTCGGGTTGTTGGAGTGACGGGAAAGCATGGAAGGAGGCGCCGATCAGGCGGAACGGACCGAAGGGTGCCAGAACACCCAGCGGCGCTCAAGCTGGACCAGGAGGGCATACGCCGCCGATCCTGACACAGCCGCGACGACGATCGCGCCCCACACGAACGGCATGTTGAGGCGTGCCGCCTCGGTGCTGATGCGAAAGCCAAGGCCCACGGTGGGCGAGCCGAAGAACTCGGCGACGATGCCGCCGATGAGCGCGAGCGTGGCGTTGATCTTGAGCGCGCTCATGATGAAGGGCAGGGCGCACGGCAGACGCAGGTCGACGAGGGTGCGCAGGTAGCCGGCGGCGTAGCAGTGCATCAGCTCGAGCTCGAGGCGGCCGGCGGCGCGCAGGCCCGCGAGGGTGGCGATGAGCATCGGGAAGAAGGTCATCAGCACGACGACCGCCGCCTTCGACGGCCACTCGAAGCCGAACCACATCACCATGATCGGTGCGACGGCGACGAGCGGGATCGTGCTCGTGAGCGAGGCCAGCGGCAGCAGGCCGCGCTGCAGGAAAGGGAGCCGGTCGATGGCGATGCCGACGAGAAAGCCGAGCGCCGAGCCGAGCACCCAGCCGACGAGGACCGCCTTGAGAACGGTCTGAACGAAGTCGCGGAGGAGTGCGTCCCATTGCACGAGCATCGACGCGACGATCATCGAAGGCGCAGGCAGGAGCACGCGCGGCACCTCGAAGGCGGTGACGGCGACCTGCCAGAAGAACAGCACCCACAGGCCGAAGAGCGCGGCCGTCAGGGTGCGATAGAGGCGAGCACCGTCGAGCGCGGCCGAGCGCTGGACGCTGATCGTCGCGAGCGCGAGTGCGCCGATGAGGCCGAGCCAGAAGCCGCTGGCCGCGGGCGCCGCGCCGGTCGAGGGCGGCAGCGCCGCGAACGCGGCCGCGCCGGCAACGCAGGGCAGTACGAGCGCAAACGTGCCGCGCGCGTCCGGGGTTGGACGGAGCGCGCGCCAGGCGGCGAATGCGAGCATCGCCCAGGCGAAGGGTGCGACGAGGCCTCGATGCCAGGTCGTCGCCGCGACGCCGTCGCCGGCCGGGGTCAGCGGGAAAACGAACGCGAGGGCGAGCACGGCGAGGGCGAACACGGCGACGAGTGCGCCCGGTGCGCCGCGCGAATCGACGGCGCGCGTCATCCGAACCTCCGCTGGCCGAGCACGAGTCGCTCCACGCTCGCGACGGCCGCGACGAGCGCCAGCCCGAGCAACGCCGACATCACGAGCGCCGACCAGATGCCGATCGTGTTGCCGTAGTACGAGCCCGTGAGGAGCTTCGCGCCCAGGCCGGCCTGCGCGCCGGTCGGCAGCTCGGCGACCATCGCGCCGACGAGCCCGGCCGCGATCGCGACCCGCAGCGACGGGAAGAGGAAGGGCAGCGCGGCCGGCAGACGCAGCATCCAGAACGCCTGCATCCGCGTCGCCGCATAGGTGTGCATCAGCTCGGTGTCGATGCGCTGCGGCGAGCGCAGGCCCTGCACCATCGCGACGGTCACCGGGAAGAAGCAGAGATACATCGCGATCGCCGCCTTTGGCGCAATGCCGGAAAACCCGAGGCTGCCGAGGATGACGAGAACGATCGGCGCGATCGCCAGCACCGGCACCGTCTGCGAGGCGACGATCCACGGCAGGAGGGCGCGGTCGAGCGTGCGCGAATGGACGATGGCGCCGGCGAGGACGACGCCGAGCAGCGTGCCGAGGACGAAGCCGACGAGCGTCGACTGCGCCGTCACGGCGGCGTGGAAGAGGAGGTTGCGCGGCGAGTCGAGCGGCCAGTCGACGAGGCTCTTCCACAGGTCGATCGCGACCTGGTGCGGCGCCGGCAGCACCGGTCGCTCCATCGACCACGTCGTCACGATCAGGTCGCTCGTGCTGTACGGACCCTTCGGCGCGAGCACGCGTTCGATCGCACCGGGCGCGTTGAGCAGCACCGCGCCCAGGTACCAGAGCGCGACGACGCCAGCGATCACGACGCCGACCGGCAGCGCGCGTCGCGTCGCCTCAGACATAGCCGCCGCGCCCTTCACTTCCGACGGCGAGCGCCTCGCGAAGCTCGTGCGCGACGGCGACGAACTCGGGCGAATCGCGCATTCCGAGATGACGCTCATCGGGCAACGGCGAGGCGATCGCCTTCAGGATCCGACCCGGCCGCGGCGACATCACGATGATGCGCGTCGAAAGATAAGCGGCCTCGGCAATCGAATGGGTGACGAACACGACGGTGCGCTTCTCGCGCCGCCAGAGCTGCTGCAGCTGCTCGTTGAGGCGGTCGCGCGTGATCTCGTCGAGCGCGCCGAAGGGCTCGTCCATCATCAGGAGGCGCGGCTCGAAGCCGAGGGCGCGCGCGATCGAGACGCGCTGCTGCATGCCGCCCGAGAGCTGCCACGGGTACTTCCGCTCGAAGCCGATCAGGCCGACGCGGTCGAGCTGCTCCATCGCCACCGCCTTGCATGCAGCCGCGTCACGGCCCTGGATTTCGAGCGGCAGCATGACATTGGCGAGCACGGTACGCCAGGGAAAGAGCGCCGGCGACTGGAACACGTAGCCATAGGCGCGCGCAAGGCGCGCCTCGTGCGGGCTCATGCCGTTGACCTCGACCGTGCCCGAGGTGATCGGCTCGAGATCGGCGATGACGCGCAGCAGCGTCGTCTTGCCGCAGCCGGAGGGGCCGATGAGGGAGACGAACTCGCCGGGCGCGATCGCTAGGTCGATCTCGCTGAGGGCGTGCACCGGCGAATCGGCCGACGGATAGACGACGCTCACCTTGCGCGCCGAGACGGCGAGCTCGCGCGGCGGCAGCGCGGCAGGCGGTGAATGCAGGGTTCGATCGGGAGCGTTCATCAGGGCGATTCGGGACCCGCGAAATTGAACCGAATGGTCTGCTTGATTGTGAGCCCCGCCAAGCCAGTTGCATGCCAGCCTCGGCCTCGGGCGAACCCGGTGGCCGGGTGGCATGACGGTTGCGTAAGATCGCCCTCGGTGCTGACCAAATGGTCAGCTTTGGCCCGAGCCCGGAAGGAGCGCCGCATGGCAGAGCCGCTGTCCCTGTCGCCCGAGACGTCACCTGACGTTCGCGCCGGCCGTCGCGACGCCGCCGGCTATGCCACCGCCTTCGCCGACGCTGCGCCGCGCCTGACACGCACCCAGGCGCTGGTCGCGGCCGAGCGTTGCCTCTACTGCTTTTACGCGCCCTGTGTCCAGGCCTGCCCGACCGGCATCGACGTGCCGAGCTTCATCCGCCGCATCGCCGAAGACAACCTGCGTGGTGCGGCGCGCACCATCCTCGAGTCGAACCCGCTCGGCGGCACGTGCGCGCGCGTCTGCCCGACCGAGGAGCTGTGCGAGGTGGTCTGCGTGCGCGTAGCGCAGGAGGGCAAGCCGGTCGAGATCGGACGCTTGCAGCGCTACGCCGTCGACGCCGTCATGGACCGGCCGGTGACCGCGCTCTTCACCCGTGCCGCGCCGACCGGCAAGCGCGTCGCCGTCGTCGGCGCCGGGCCGGCCGGCCTGGCATGCGCGTTCGGCCTCGCGCGTCTCGGTCACGAGGTCGTGATCCACGACGCGAAGCCGCGCGGCGGCGGCCTCAACGAATATGGCCTGGCGACTTACAAGATGGCCGGCGACTTCGCCCAGGCCGAGATCGCCTGGCTGCTCGAGATCGGCGGCATCGCCCTCGAGCTGGGCTGGCGGCTCGACAGCGCGACCCGGCTTGCAGCGCTGCGCTCGCAATTCGACGCGGTCTACCTCGCCGTCGGTCTGACGCAGACGAACGCCCTGCGCATCCCGGGCGAAGACCTCGCCGGCGTACGCGACGCGATCGACTTCATCGCCGAGCTGCGCTCCGCCGGCGATCCGGCGACGCTGCCGATCGGCCGGCGCGTCGTCGTCATCGGCGGTGGCATGACCGCGGTCGATGCCGCCGTGCAGAGCCGGCTCCTCGGTGCCGAAGACGTCCACATGGTCTATCGCCGCGGCCCGGAGCAGATGTCGGCGTCGCTTGCCGAGCAGCACTGGGCGCAGACGAACGGGGTCGCCATCCATCACGATCTAGTGCCAGTCGAGATCGAGGGCGATGGCCGCGGCAATGCGGTCGCCGTGCGCTTCGCGAAGAGCGACGGCAGCGAGCAGGTGTTCGCCGCCGACATGGTCATGAAGGCGATCGGTCAGAAGCTCGACACGGGCGCGCTCGCTGGCGCCGGGCTGGCGCTGGAAAGTGGCCGCGTCGTCGCCGATGCCGACGGCCGCACCGGCGTCGCCGGGCTCTGGGCCGGCGGCGACTGCCGCGCCGGTGGCCGCGACCTCACGGTCGAGGCGGTCGAAGACGGCAAGCGCGCCGCGCGCTCGATCCATGCCTCGCTCATCGATTGATTCAAGGAGTTCCGATGGCCGACCTCCGCACTACCTTCGCCGGCATCGCCAGCCCGAACCCGTTCTGGCTCGCCTCGGCGCCGCCCACCGACAAGGCCTACAACGTCCATCGCGCGTTCGAGGCCGGCTGGGGCGGCGTCGTCTGGAAGACGCTGGGCGAAGACGGCCCGCCGATCGTCAACGTCAACGGCCCGCGCTACGGCGCGCTGCTGACGCCCGACCGGCGCATGCTCGGCTTCAACAACATCGAGCTCATCACCGATCGGCCACTGCAGACCAACCTGGACGAGATCGCCGAGGTCAAGCGCCGCTGGCCCGATCGCGCGCTCGTCGTCTCGCTCATGGTGCCGTGCACGGAGGACGCCTGGAAGGCGATCCTCGTGCGCGTCGAGGACACCGGCGCCGACGGCGTCGAGCTCAACTTCGGCTGCCCGCACGGCATGAGCGAGCGCGGCATGGGCGCGGCCGTGGGCCAGGTGCCGGAGTACATCGAGATGGTGACGGCGTGGTGCAAGCAGCTCAGCCGCATGCCCGTGATCGTCAAGCTCACGCCCAACGTCACCGATATCCGCCAGCCGGCGCGCGCGGCGCGACGCGGCGGCGCCGACGCGATCTCGCTCATCAACACCATCAACTCGATCATGGGCGTCGACCCGGCGACGCTGACGATGACGCCGTCGACCGGCGGCATGGGCTCGCACGGCGGCTACTGCGGCCCGGCGGTGAAACCGATCGCGTTGCACATGACGGCCGAGATCGGCCGCGACGCCGAGACCGCGGGCATTCCCGTGTCGGGCATCGGCGGCGTCGCGACCTGGCGCGACGCGCTTGACTACATCGCCTTCGGCGCCGGCAACGTCCAGGTGTGCACTGCCGCGATGGCCTTCGGCTTCAAGATCGTCCAGGAGATGAGCGACGGCCTGTCGGAATACATGGACGCGATGGGCTTTCGCACGATCGAGGACTTCCGCGGCCGCGCGCTGCCGACGATCACCGACTGGCAGTACCTGAACCTCAACGCGGTCAGCAAGGCGGTCATCGACCAGGCGAAGTGCATCCAGTGCGGCCGCTGCCACATCGCCTGCGAGGACACCTCGCACCAGGCGATCACGGCGACGAAGGACGGGAAGCGCCACTTCGAGGTGAAGGACGACGAGTGCGTCGGCTGCAACCTGTGCGTGACGGTGTGTCCGGTGAGCGACTGCATCACGCTGCGCACCCTCGCGCCCGGCGAGGTCGATGCCCGCACCGGCGAGCGCGTCGCCGCCGAGCCGGCCGACTGGACGACGCACCCGAACAATCCCATGCGCCGGCCTGCGGTTCCGGCTTGACGCCGGCCGCGCCGCGCTGCACGCTCGTATCCTTCCTCGCACCGACCTTTCCGGAGACCCCCGATGTCCACGCTTCTGATCCGCGGCGGCACCGTCGTCAACGCCGACCGCGAGTTCCGCGCCGATGTCCTCGTCGACGGCGGCCGCATCGCCCGCGTCGCGCCGAGCATCGACAACCCGCCCGCCGGCACCGAGACGCTCGACGCCGGCGGCCGTTACGTGATGCCCGGCGGCATCGACCCGCACACCCACATGCAGCTGCCCTTCATGGGCTCGACCGCGGCCGACGACTTCTTCGACGGCACGGCGGCCGGCTTCACCGGCGGCACGACGAGCATCATCGATTTCGTCATCCCCGATCCGCAGCAGCCGCTGATGGACGCCTACCGCATGTGGCGCGGCTGGGCCGAGAAGTCGGCCGGCGACCACGGCTTCCACGTCGCCGTGACGTGGTGGAGCGAGAGCGTGCATGCCGACATGGGCACGCTCGTGCGCGACGAAGGCATCAACAGCTTCAAGCACTTCATGGCGTACAAGAACGCCATCATGTGCGACGACGAGACGCTCGTGAACAGCTTCAAGCGCGCCCTCGAGCTGGGCGCGATGCCGACGGTGCACGCCGAGAACGGCGAGCTCGTCTACCTGCTGCAGCAGGAGGTGCTGAAGTCGGGCATCACGGGGCCGGAAGGACATCCGCTGTCGCGGCCGCCGATGGTCGAGGGCGAGGCGGCGAATCGCGCCATCGCGATTGCCGGCGTGCTCGGCGTACCGATCTACATCGTCCACGTGAGCTGCATCGAGTCGGCCGAGGCGATCGCGCGGGCACGGGCCAAAGGCCAGCGCGTCTACGGCGAGGTGCTCGCCGGCCACCTGGTCGTCGACGACAGCGTCTACCGCCATCCCGATTTCGAGACCGCCGCGGCCTACGTGATGAGCCCGCCGTTCCGCTCGAAGGAGCACCAGGAGATGCTCTGGCGCGGCCTGCAGTCGGGCCAGCTGCACACGACCGCGACCGACCACTGCGTCTTCTGCGCCGGCCAGAAGGCGAACGGACGTGACGACTTCACCAAGATCCCGAACGGCACCGGCGGGATCGAGGACCGGATGCGCGTGATCTGGGACGCGGGCGTCAACACCGGCCGTCTCACGCCGAGCGAGTTCGTCGCGATCACCTCGGCCAACTGCGCCAAGCTCTTCAACATCTATCCGCAGAAGGGCTGCGTCGTCGAGGGCGCCGATGCCGATCTCGTGCTCTGGGATCCGCAGGCGTCGAAGACGATCTCGGCGAAGGCGCAGTTCTCGAAGGGCGACTTCAACATCTTCGAGGGCCGGACCGTGCGCGGCAACGCGACGCACACCTTGAGCCAGGGCAAGCTCGTCTTCGCCGACGGCGACCTGCGCGCGATGGCCGGTGCCGGCCGCTACGTCAAGCGTCCGCCGTTCGGCCCGAACTTCGACGCCACCGCCAAGCGCGTCCAGGAGCAGACGGCGACGCCGGTCGAGCGTGCCGATGCGGTCCTGCCCCTTGCGCGCGCCGCCTGAGGAGAGAGCGATGGACATGAAAGCCAAGCCGCGGATCGAAGACCTGCGCATCGACGGCGACCGCCTCTGGGGCTCGCTGATGGAGCTCGCCAAAATCGGCGCCACGCCCAAGGGCGGCGTCTGCCGCCTCACGCTCACCGACCTCGACAAGCAGGGCCGCGACCTCGTCACCGGCTGGGCACGCGAGGCCGGCATGACGGTCACGATCGACAAGATCGGCAACGGCTTCATGCGCCGTGCCGGCAAGAACAACGCGCTGCCGCCGGTCGTCACCGGCAGCCACATCGACACCCAGCCGACCGGCGGCAAGTTCGACGGCAACTACGGCGTGCTCGCCGGCATCGAGGTCGTGCGCACGCTCAACGACCACGGCATCCAGACCGAGGCGCCGGTCGAGGTCGCGTTCTGGACCAACGAGGAAGGCTCGCGCTTCGTCCCGGTGATGATGGGCTCGGGCGTGTTCGCCAAGGCCTTCACGCTGGAGCACGCTTACGCGGCCACGGACACCGAAGGCAAGTCGGTGCAGGGCGAGCTCGAGCGCATCGGCTATATCGGCACCGAGGAGCCGGGCGCGCATCCGATCGGCAGCTACTTCGAGACCCACATCGAGCAGGGGCCGGTGCTCGAGGATCACGACGTCACGATCGGCGTCGTCACCGGCGTGCTCGGCATCCGCTGGTACGACTGCACCGTCACCGGCATGGAAGCGCACGCCGGCCCGACGCCGATGGCGCTGCGCAAGGACGCGCTCCAGGTCGCCGCGAAGCTGATGCTGGAGGTGGTCGCGTGCGCGCACCGCCATCCGCCGCACGGCCGCGGCACGGTCGGCATGGTCGCGGTGCATCCGAACAGCCGCAACGTCATTCCCGGCCGCGTCAAGTTCTCGATCGACCTGAGGAATGCGAACGACGCGCTCTGCGACTCGATGGACGCCGACATCCGGGGCGTCGCCGCGAAGCTCTCGGCCGAGAGCGGCCTGCCGATCCAGATCGATCTCGTCTCGTCGTACCCGGCGCAAGCCTTCCACGCCGACTGCATCGATGCGGTCGCGCGAGCAGCCAAGCAACTCGGCTACTCGAACATGCCAGCCGTTTCAGGTGCGGGCCACGACGCCGTCTACATGGCGCGTCTCGCGCCCGCCGGGATGATCTTCATCCCGTGCAAGGACGGCATCAGCCACAACGAGATCGAGGACGCCAAGCCGGAGCACATCACGGCCGGAGCCAATGTCCTCCTGCATGCGATGCTGGAGCGGGCCAAGGTGGCTTGAGCGAAGCTCGGGGCGCCTACGCCCTCGAGTTTGGAGGCAAGCCAACGTAGTTTCCGAGATGGCAGGTGACGCCCACAAGCGGGCCGTGCCGCAGGGCAGCTTCAGGGCGGCCTGCATTGCCCTGGACGCCCGACCGGAGTGTCGAGACCGATCCCGGGCCGCCACGGCGGCGGGGCACT
>JAYVVB010000292.1:0-5450 GCA_043787455.1 Rhizobacter sp. | reverse complement strand
GATGGGCGGATTCGGCGCGAAGGTGATCGTCGTGACCGCGTCGCCGGCATCGATCTTGGCCACGCCGTAGGCCTTGGCGAGCACGCGCAGGCGGTGCACGTCGAACAGCGCCTGGCCCTGCGGCGGCAGGCGGCCGAAGCGGTCGGTGATCTCCTCGAGCAGGGCGTCGATCTGCTCGGCCTTGCTCGCGCTCGCGAGCCGCTTGTAGAGCGAGAGCCGGATGTGGACGTCGCCGCAGTACGCGTCGGGCAGGAGCGCCGGCACGTGCAGGTTGATCTCGGTGACGGCCGAGAGCGGCGCGAGCAGGTCGGGCTCGCGGCCGTTCTTGAGCGAGCGCACGGCCTCGGCGAGCATGTCGTTGTAGAGCTGGAAGCCGACCTCCATCATGTTGCCGCTCTGGTTGTCGCCGAGGACCTCGCCGGCGCCGCGGATCTCGAGGTCGTGCATCGCGAGGTAGAAGCCCGAGCCGAGCTCCTCCATCTGCTGGATCGCCTCGAGCCGCTGTGCCGCCTGCTTGGTCAGGCCCTCGACGTCGGGGACCATGAGGTACGCATACGCTTGGTGGTGCGAGCGGCCGACGCGGCCGCGCAGCTGGTGCAGTTGCGCCAGGCCGAACTTGTCGGCGCGGCTGATGACGATGGTGTTGGCGCTCGGCACGTCGATGCCGGTCTCGATGATCGTCGAGCAGAGGAGCACGTTGTGGCGCTGGGCGACAAAGTCGCGCATCACGCGCTCGAGTTCGCGCTCGGGCATCTGGCCGTGCGCCGTGGCGATGCGCGCCTCGGGCACGAGCGCCTGCAGCGTCTCGCGCCGGTGCTCGATCGTCTGCACGTCGTTGTGCAGGAAGTAGACCTGACCGCCGCGCTTCAGCTCACGCAGCACGGCCTCGCGGATCGTGCTCGAGCCTTCGTTGCGAACGAAGGTCTTGATCGCGAGGCGTCGCTCCGGCGCCGTCGCGATCACCGAGAGATCGCGCAGCCCTTCGAGCGCCATGCCAAGGGTGCGCGGGATCGGCGTCGCGGTGAGCGTGAGCACGTCGACCTCGGCGCGCAGCGCCTTCATCTGCTCCTTGTGGCGCACGCCGAAGCGATGCTCCTCGTCGATGACGAGCAGGCCCAGACGCGCGAACTTGACGTCGCTCGAGAGCAGCTTGTGGGTGCCGACGACGATGTCGACCGTGCCGTCGGCAAGCCCCGCGAGCGCGGCCTTGACTTCCTTCGGCGAGCGAAAGCGCGACAGCTCGGCGACCTTGATCGGCCATTTGCCGAAGCGGTCGGAGATGTTCTGGTGGTGCTGCTCGGCGAGCAGCGTCGTCGGCGCGAGGATCGCGACCTGCTTGCCGCCGTTGACGGCGACGAACGCGGCGCGCAGCGCGACCTCGGTCTTGCCGAAGCCGACGTCGCCGCAGATGAGTCGGTCCATCGGCCGCGGCGAGACCATGTCCTGGATCACGGCGTGGATCGCGGCGTGCTGGTCGGGAGTCTCGTCGAAGCCGAAGCTCGCGGCGAAGGCCTCGTAGTCGTGCGGCTGGAAGCGGAACGCGAAGCCTTCGCGCGCGGCGCGCCGCGCGTAGAGGTTCAACAGCTCGGCGGCGGTGTCGCGCACCTGCTCGGCGGCCTTGCGCCTGGCCTTGTCCCACTGGCCCGAGCCGAGCCGGTGCAGCGGCGCCTCCTCGGCGCTGACGCCGGTGTAACGCGCGATCAGGTGCAGCTGCGCGACCGGCACGTAGAGCGTTGCCTTGTCGGCGTACTCGAGCTGGAGGAACTCGCCCGGCTCCTCGTCGCCGAGGGCGATCGTCGTCAGGCCCAGGTAGCGGCCGATGCCGTGATTGACGTGGACGACCGGATCGCCGACCTTCAGCTCGGAGAGATCCTTGATCAGCGAGTTGACGTCGCTCGTCTGCTCCTGGCGTTTCCTCCGGCGTGCGCCCGGCGCCATCGCGAAGAGTTCGGTCTCGGTGACGAACTCAATCGTGCGCGACGGGTCGGCTGCGCCGTCGGCGCGCGCCGCGAAGCCTTGCGCCAGGGGCGCGACGGCGATCGCGAAGCGCTCGCTGCCGCTGCTGAACTCGGCCAGCGTCGCGACGCTCGGCGGATCGATGCGGCTGTCGCGCAGCAGCTCGAGCAAGCTTTCGCGCCGGCCCTCGCTCTCGGCGACGATGAGGACGCGATGCGGCGTCCGAGCGACGTGGTCCTGCAGGCGCTTCAGCGGCTCGGGGGCGCCGCGATCGACGCTCAGGTCGGGCAGGGGAGTGGCCCACGCGAGACCCCCACCCCGGCCCTCTCCCGCGAGCGGGAGAGGGGGCGAGTCAGCCCGCTCCGGGAGAAGGGGAAACGCGGTTCCCTCTTCCGCTTGCGGGAGAGGGTTGGGGTGAGGGTGCGCGCGCAGCGTGAGTTGCGCATGCAAGCCACATGCGGAGAAAAACTCCTCGGGCTTCAGGAACAGCGCCTCGGGCGCGAGGATGGGTCGCTCGCGGTCGTGCTGGAAGAAGCGATGGCGGTCGCGCGTGTCGGCCCAGAAACGCTGCAAATTCTCGTCGACGTCGCCATGCAGCGCGACGGTCGCATCGGCGCCGAGGTAGTCGAAGACAGTCGCGGTCGCGTCGAAGAAGAGCGGCAGGTAGTACTCGATGCCGGCGGTGGCGATGCCGGCGCCGATGTCCTTGTAGAGCCGCACCTTCGTCGGGTCGCCCTCGAAGCGCTCGCGCCAGCGCGAGCGAAAGGCGTTGCGCGCCGGCTCGTCCATCGGGAACTCGCGGCCGGGCAGGAGGCGCACTTCGGGAACCGGATAGAGGCTCCTCTGCGTGTCGGGATCAAAGGTGCGGATCGAATCGATCTCGGCGCCGAACAGGTCGACGCGATACGGTACGGCCGATCCCATCGGGAAAAGATCGATCAACCCGCCGCGCACCGCGTACTCTCCCGGCGACACGACCTGGCTCACGTGGGTGTAGCCGGCGAGCGTGAGCTGCGCCTTCAGCGCCGACTCGTCGAGCTTCTGCTTGGTCGTGAAGTGGAAGGTGTAGCCGGCCATGAACGATGGCGGCGCGAGGCGGACGAGCGCCGTCGTCGCCGGCATCAGGACGACGTCGACGTCGCCGCGGCGGATGCGCCAGAGCGTCGCCAGCCGCTCCGAGATCAGATCCTCGTGCGGCGAGAAGCTGTCGTAGGGCAGCGTCTCCCAGTCGGGAAAGACGGCGACGCGAAGCTCGGGCGCGAAAAACGGGATCTCGTCGGCGAGGCGCTGTGCGTCGGCGGGCTCGGCGGTGAAGATCGCGAGCAGGCGGCCGCGGGCGCGCTCCTGCTCGCCGAACCGGGCGAGCAGGAGCGCGTCGGCCGAACCGGGAGGGCGGGGCAGCGCGAAGCGCTTGCCGGGGGCGATGTCGGGAAGGAGCATGAAAGCGGCAGGAGAGTCGTGCCGCGCCGACGCCAAAACCTCGATTTTAGGCGGGAGAGAGAGTCCGCGTGAGGCAGCGCTTATCCTTGGCCGTCGAGATTCGCAGCCGCCAATGCCGTCCGATCCGCCGTCCTCCGTTCGTCTCTATGCGCTCGTGCCGTGCGCGGGCAGCGGCGTGCGTGCCGGATCGTCGAGCGCCAAGCAATACGTCGAGATCGCGGGGCGGTCGATGGTCGCGCACACGCTGGCGGCGCTCTTCGCGGTGTCGAGGCTGGCGCGCATCCTCGTCGTGCTCGCGCCCGACGACACGCGCTTCGTCGCGCTGACCGATGTTGCCGCCGACCCGCGTCTCCAGGTCGCGCGCTGCGGCGGCGCGACGCGCGCGTCGACCGTCGCCGCCGGCCTCGCCGAGCTCGCCCGGCTCGGCGCCGCGGCCGACGACTGGGTCCTCGTCCACGACGCGGCGCGCTGTCTCGTGCGTGCGGCGTGGATCGACGCTCTCGTCGATGCCTGCATCGACGATCCGGTCGGCGGCCTGCTCGCCTCACCGGTAAGCGACACGCTCAAGCGCGAGGAGGGCGCTCGCGTCGCGGCCACGGTCTCACGCCAGGGCATGTGGCAGGCGCAGACACCGCAGATGTTTCGCCTGGGCATGCTGAGCGAGGCACTCGCCCGCGCCGACGCCGACGCGACCGACGAAGCGTCGGCCGTTGAGTCGATGGGCCTGCCACCGAAGCTCGTCGCCTGCTCGGCCGAGAACTTCAAGGTCACGCACGCGAGCGATTTCGCGATTGCCGCCGCGCTGCTCGGGGCCCGTGCCCGATGAAGCCGCGCGGTCCGCTCTGGCGCGTCGGCGAAGGCTGGGACACGCATGCCCTCGTCGAAGGCCGAAAGCTCATCCTCGGTGGTGTCGAGATCGCGCACACGCATGGCCTCATGGGTCATTCGGATGCCGACGCACTCTGCCATGCGATCACCGACGCTCTCTTCGGCGCGGCCGCGCTCGGCGACATCGGCCACCACTTCCCGGAGACCGACGCGCAGTACCGCGGCGCCGATTCGCTGGCGCTGCTCGCCGAGGCGATGCGCCGCGTCAAGAGCGCGGGCTGGCAGATCGGCAACGTCGATGCGACCGTGATCGCGCAGACGCCGCGGCTCGCGCTGCACATCGCGGCGATGCGGCACCGAATCGCCGGCGCGCTGGCGGTCGAGATCGATCAGGTGAGCGTGAAGGCGAAGACGGCCGAGAAGATGGGGCCGGTCGGCCACGGCGAGGCGATGGAGGCGCGCGCTGTGTGCCTCATCTGGCGTTCGATTTGACGAGTCTCATTTGAAGGATGCGCCATGACCCGGGCGCCAAGGCCTACGGCGCCGACTGCAGCGCGCCGGCGAGGCGCGTCGAAGCAACTATGTCGCGCGTGACGAAAGGGTGCGGTGCATCGCGTCGGTAGCCCGCGTCTGGCACGCCGGCTATGACGATCGATGCCAGAAATGCCGCGCTCGGCCAGAAGCTCGGCGACACGATGCTGTCCGCGCCGGGAAAATTCGACGCGGCCGTCGTGACGTTGCCCGACTGCGCCGTGCTGGCGACGGCGAAGCCGCCTCCGAGCAGGAGCGGGCTCGCCGCGCCCGCGAACACATTGGCGGTCAGGGACAGCGACTGAGCTGTGGCCGGCACGCTCAGGAAAGTGCCGCCGCCGCGTGTCATGACAACGGTGTTGTGCGTGAGGGCGACCGTGTTCGTGGGCCACGCCAGGCCCTCGGCGCCGAACGAGATCGCCGTCGGGTTCTGTGCCATCGGTCCTTTGTGCAGCATGTTGCCGCGCATCGTGACGACGCCGCCGTTCGGGAACTCGCAGAGGTAGCTCGACGTGCCATTCGGCCCGTCCATGAAGTAGCTGTTCTCGATGCGCGTTAGCTTCGCGCGGCTCTTCAGGTTGTGTCCGACCCTGGCCTCGTGGAACGAGCTGGCCGTGACGACGAGCGATTCCGCGGCGCCGACGTAGAGGTTGTGGGAGAAGCCGTCGCCGAAGCCGTTGCGGGCGAACTCGGAA
>JAYVVB010000291.1:0-11242 GCA_043787455.1 Rhizobacter sp. | reverse complement strand
GTACCACACGCCCAGCACCGTCAGTGCCGCGCACACGCCAAGCGGGATCGACACCTGGATCAAGCCGAGCCCTTCGCCCTTCAGCACCCGCGTCATCAGCGTGTTCTGCGCCAGCGCGGGCACCCACAGATGCCAGGGCGCCTCACCGCCGAGATCGAACAAGCTCACGAGCGGCAGCAGCGATGCCGCGAGCACGACGATGGACGTGCTCGCCTGCGCTTCCTTGAACGAGCGGCACCGGATCGCCACTGCCATCAGCACGGCGGACAGCGCGGCCGCGAGCGGCAGCAGCACGGCGACGAACAGCAGCGCCTCGCGCGGCCCATACTGGAACATCGCGGCGAGCGTGTCGCTGCGCAGCGCCCACTGTCCGGGCAGGAAGCTAAAGCAGCTCAAGACGGCGATGAGCATACTCACGCACGCCACCGCGCCCCACTTGCCGACGACCAGTGCCCAGCGCTGGGCAGGATTCATCAGCAAGGGCTCGAGCGAGCCGCGCTCGCGCTCGCCGGCGGTCGTGTCCAGGGCGGCGTGCAGGGCGCCGTAGAGCACCGCCATCATCACGAAGAAGGGCAGCATGCCGGTGACCCGCGTGGCCCGCGTCTGCGTGCTCGCGAGATCGCGGGCCTCGACCTGCATGGGCTCGAGCAATCGCAGCGAGACACCGCGCAGCGCCAGGCCCAGCACCGCGCGCTCGCGACCGAAGCCGGCGAGCAGTCGCTCGATCCGCCCGCTGCTCGCTTCCGAGCGCTGATTCGCGCTGTCCGAAACGATCTCGACGATCGGCGATTCGCCGCGAACGAGAGCGGCCTCGAAGTCATCGGGCACGACGACGACCGGATCGCTGAACTTCGACGTCCGCAGGCGCGCCTCGAAATCGACCGGCGCCTCCTTCACGGTGTAGGTCTGGCGCTCGAGGAAATTGCGCAGCGTCGGCGCGTGCGCCAGTCCCGCCACGTACACCTCGCGCTGTTCGGCGCGGGTCTCGAGCGAGGCGACCAGGCCCGAGATCGCGAGCAGCACCAGCGGTCCCATGAACACCGACGCGACGATCACGGTGACGAGCGTGCGCCGGTCGCGCAAGGCGTCGAGCAGTTCCTTGCGAAAGACGGTGACGACCGCGGCGACGCCGCGCTTCACGTAGCCACCGCTTCGCACGCCGCTCCGGCGACGAATGCCAGCTTGACAAACGCTTCCTCGAAGTCGCTCTCGCCCGTGCGTTCGAGCAGCTCGGGCACGGTGCCCGACGCGACCGTGCGGCCGTGAGCAACAACGACGACGCTGTCGCACAAGCGCTCGACCTCCTGCATGATGTGGGTTGAAAAGACGATGCACTTCGATCCGCCCTCGGGGGTCCGCAACCAGCGCAGGCTCTCGCGCAAGGCGCGCGTAGCGAGCACGTCGAGGCCATTGGTCGGCTCGTCGAGGATGATGTTGGCCGGGTCGTGGACGAGGGCGCGCACCAGCGCCGTCTTCATCCGCTCGCCCTGGCTGAAGCCAGCACTGCGCCGGTCGAGGAGCTCGGTCATCTCAAACATCCGCGCCAGGTCCTGCGCCCGCGCATCTGCGGCGTCGCGCTCCATGCCTTGCAAGGCGCCGTAGTAGACGATGTTCTCGCGCGCGGTCAGGCGCGGATAGAGGCCGCGCGCATCGGAGAGGACGCCCATCGTCGCCAGCACCTCGCGCGGATGAGCGACGACATCGACACCATCGACGGTCATCGAGCCGGCGTCTGGCGCGATCAGGGCGGCGAGCATGCGCAGCGTCGTCGTCTTGCCGGCGCCATTCGGGCCGAGGAGACCGGTGATCTGTCCCGTCGGCGCGACGAAGCTCACGTCGCGCACCGCATGAACGCGGCGTGCCGTACGCTCGTCGTCGCCGCGTCGAAGCCGCTGCGAGGGCACGGCGAACGACTTGGCAAGTCCACGCACCTCGATCATCGTGACGGCGCCGAAGCGGGCTCAGATCGCTCGCCGCCCGGAGCGATCGGCCTGAAGGCCGCCGGACGCGGCACACCCGCGGCGCATCCGGCGTCGACGGCCATCGCGTCGCCATCGTCGACCGCGTCGATGAAGCGAAAGAGCACGTCGCGCATGCAGCCGACGCCGAGGACGCCGTGGCCGGCGTTGGCGACGATGACGTGACGCGCCATCGGCCCGAGCGCACGGGCGACGCGCACGCCATGGCGTGGCGGCGTCGCCGGGTCGAGGCCGCCGCTCAACACCAGCACCGGCGAGGCGATCTTCGTCATGGCGTAGAACGCCGCGGGCACCTCGCCGCGCGGCCAGCCGGAGCACAGTCGATCGTAGTAGCGCGCGAACGCGTCGCCGAAGTCGGGGCCGGGTTTGTCGGCGGAGCGCGCGAGCAGCGGGACGTCTTCGGCGCACACCACCGAGAGATGCATGCCGATCGCGAGCTTCGCTGACTTGCCTGGCGAGAACGCCGCATTCAGTCCAGCGAGGCCGGCGAAGTCGCCGCGTGCGGCGGCGTCGATCGCCGTGGGCAGGGCTGCGGCGAAGGACGGCACGTAGAGGGCACTGCGCACGGCGCCGAGGAGCATGTCGCGGCTGACGACGAGCTCTTCCACGCGACCGGTGAGCGGATCGGGCAACCGGACCGGCCGGGGCAGCGAGCGCAGCAGATCGACGAAGTGCCGGCGCAACTCGGGATGGTCCCTGGCGCACGCGGCTTCGGCCGCGCAGGCGGCGACGAGCGCATCGAACGCCGCCTGGTTGTCGACCGATGCGCTCGCGGGCAAAGCCATGTCGGGCGGCGCGACGCCGTCGAGGACGCTGCGCCGGACGCGCGCCGGAAACTGCCGCTGGTACTCGAGCGCCACGCGCGTGCCGTACGACACGCCGACCAGGTCGATGCGTTCGGCGCCGAGCGCGTCACGCACCGCGTCGAGGTCCTGCACGGCGAGGGTCGTCGTGAAGAGGCCGAGGTCACTCGCGCTCGTGATGTAGGGCAGCTTCAGCAGCGCGTCCTTGCATTGCAGCGCGAGCCGGTACTGGCGCTCGGGGTCGGACTGCTCGGCGAGTGTCTCCTCGCCCAAGTCGGCGCATCGCAGCGGCGCCGAGCTGCCGGTGCCGCGCTGGTCGACGAAGACGATGTCGCGGCGGTTGTTGAGCCGGGCGAAGATCGGCATCGTCGATGCGGCGACCGAGATCGCGCTCTGGCCCGGCCCGCCGGCGAGCAGGAAGACCGGGTCGGCGTACTTGCGCCGGGCCATGGCCGGCACCACGACGTATTGGACGTCGATCGCCGCGTGCGCCGGCTGACGCGGATCGAGCGCGCGCCGGACCGATCCGCACAGCACGCTGTTGCGCAAGCCCGCGACATGACACTCGACGGGCCGCGCCTCCTTGCCTTGAACGGCGACCTTCAGCTCGGCGGCGCAGACGCACGAAGCGCCGAACACCGCAGTCAGGGCCAGGACCCCTGCCCCGACAACGAGCGCCACCGGCGTCATTCGCCCAGCGTGCGCCTCAACTCGCCGCCGCTCACGAGCCGTTCGAGCTCCTCGGCGCCGCCGATCAGGATCCCCTTGACGAAGACCATCGGAAAGGTTGGCCAACCGGTCCACATCTTCAGAGCGTTGCGACGGCGCCATTCGCTGAAGTAGCTGCCGTACTCGAGGTAGTGGTAGGCGATGCCCGCGTCCTTCAGGAGCTTTCGGGCCTTGCGCACGACCGGGTTGCCCGCCATGCCGACGACCAACACCGGGTTCGTCGCCGCGGCGGCCTGGACGTTGTGGACGATGTCGGCGTGCAGGGTCGCGACTTTGTCGCGGATCGTCGGATGGATGCGGGCTTCTTCGAGCGTGGTGCGAGGCATGGCGGCAGGGGTCGAGGTCGGCGAGCGCGCACCATACCATCGCCACCCGAGTCAGTGAACACGCGCGCGACCGAGGCCGCGCGCGTCGACTCAGGCGGCGAGCGTGCCGCGCTGGAAGTCGGCGACCGCCTGCTGCAGCTCGGCCGTCGTGTTCATGACGAACGGACCGTGCTGCGCGATCGGCTCGCCGAGCGGCCGACCGGCGACGACGAGGACGCGCGCCGGCGCACCGGCCGCCATCGGCACGGCGAAGCGCACGCCGTCGCTGACGTCCTCATTGGCGAGGATCGCCATCTGCTCCGGCTCGACTGTCGTCGTCGCATCGCCGCCGACATCGACGGAGGTTGCGCCGAAGACGTAGACAAACGCGTTGTGCCCGGAGGGAAGTGCCGCATCGAAGCCCGTGCCAGGCGGCAAGGTGAGATCGAGCACGACCGGCTCGGTCGTCGGCCGCGCGACCGCGCCGGCGTGACCTTCGCTCTCGCCGGCGATGACGCGGACGCGAACGCCCGAAGCATTCGTGTACTGCGGCACCGCGGCAGGGGCGATATCCCGGTACGCCGGCGCACTCATCTTGTCGGCGGCGGCGAGGTTGACCCAGAGCTGGAAGCCGGTCATGCGGCCCTCCTTCTGCTCGGGCATCTCGGAGTGGAGGATGCCGCGACCGGCGGTCATCCACTGCACGCTGCCCGGCTCGAGCAGGCCGACGTTGCCGACGCTGTCGCGGTGGCGCATCCGGCCCTTGAGCATGATCGTCACGGTCTCGAAGCCGCGGTGCGGATGCTCGGGGAAGCCGCCGATGTAGTCGCTCGCCGCATCGCTGCCGAAGGCGTCGAGCATCAGGAACGGATCGAGGCGGCGCTGCAGCGGCTGGGTGAGCACGCGGGTGAGCTTGACGCCGTCGCCATCGGACGTGGCCTGGCCACGGACGACGCGCTCGACGCCGCGGGAACGGAAGGTGGAATGCGAATGGGTGTGCATACATCAATGTAGCGACGCCGGCGACGCCTGCAAGCCGAGCAGCTTTCAACGCTGGCTTCAATCGCCGCGAACGCCGCGGAAACGCCGGACGCGGTGTAATAGGCGTTCCCCCATTTCCGACGGACTTGCCATGAAGCTCTACTACAGCCCCGGCGCCTGCTCGCTCTCGCCGCACATCGTCCTGCGCGAAGCGGGCCTGACGTTCCAGCCGGTCATGACCAGCACCAAGACCCACGAGCTCCAGGACGGCACCGACTACTACACGATCAACCCGCGCGGCTACGTGCCGGTGCTCGAGCTCGACAACGGCGAGCGCCTGAGCGAGGGCCCGGCGATCGTCCAGTACATCGCCGACCAGGTGCCGGCGAAGAAGCTCGCGCCGGCCAACGGCACGATGGCGCGCTCGCGCCTGCAGGAATGGCTCAACTTCACGACCAGCGAGATCCACAAGGGCTTCAGCCCGCTCTTCAACCCGGCGACGCCGGAGGACTACAAGCCCATGGTGAAGGCCAAGCTGCTCGACCGCTACAAATGGGTCGACGCGCAACTCGAAGGCAAGGACTATCTCCTGGGCAGCGACTTCAGCGTCGCCGATGCCTATCTCTTCACGGTCACGTCCTGGGCGCCGCACGTCGGCGTCGATCTCGAGCCGTTCAAGAACGTCGCCGCCTTCATGAAGCGCATGGCGGCGCGTCCTGCGGTGCAGGAAGCGATGAAGGCCGAAGGCCTGCTGAAGTAGGCATGGGAATGCGGGCGAGCGTCGGGGCGTTCGCGCTCGCCGCGTCGCTGCTCGGCGGAGTCGCGGCCGCGCAACCCGCGGCGCCCGGGCGCTACGACGGGCAGCTGTGTGTCGCGACCCAGCTCAATGCCGAGCCGACCTGCGGCGCGGCCGAGGTCGACGTGCCGAGCGCGCGACGCCTGTCCGTGCGCATCTCCGACATCGTCTACCGCCTGACACTGCGCGGCGCGCAGCTCGACGTGACGACGATGCACGGCAACATGCAGATCGACGAGTTCAGCGCTGCCTACAAGTGGAGCGGCGACACCCTGCTCTTCGGCGACCCGGCCAAGGACGCGCGCTATGAGATCCGCATCGGCGCGCGAAAGCGCGCCGTGCCGGCCCGGGATCAGGCGAGCTCGGCCGCCGCGAGCAGCTCGCGCGTGTAGGCCTCGCGCGGCGCGCCGAAGACGTCCTCTGCCGTTCCTTCCTCGACGATCCGGCCGTCCTTCATCACCAGTACGCGATGCGACATCGCCCGCACGACGGCGAGATCGTGGCTGATGAAGACGTAGCTCATGCCGTAGCGTCGCTGCAGCGCGTCGAGCAACGTCAGCACCTGGTGCTGCACCGAGACGTCGAGGGCCGACGTCGGCTCGTCGAGGACGAGCACTTCCGGCTGCAGGATGACGGCGCGCGCGATCGCGATACGCTGGCGTTGCCCGCCCGAGAACTCGTGCGGATGGCGGCGCAGCAGCTCGTCCGGGTCGGCCGCGGAGCCCGCGAGGCCGACCTCGTCGAGCATCCGGGCAACGAGCACCTTGCGCGCAGCGGCACCGAGCCCGGGGCGATGCAACTCGAGTCCTTCGCCGACGATGCGGCCGATCGTCATGCGCGGGCTGAGCGAGCCGAACGGATCCTGGAACACGACCTGCATGCGTCGGCGCATGGCGCGCAAGGCGTCGCGATCAGCCGGATCGATGCGCGCGCCGTCGATAGCCACCGAGCCATCGGCCACGGGCACGAGCGCGAGCAGCGCCATCGCCAGGGTCGTCTTGCCGGACCCCGACTCGCCGACGATGCCGAGCGTCTCGCCGCGTCTGAGCTGGAGCGATGCCGAGCGCACGGCATCGACGCTGCGGCGCCGGAACCACGTGCCCGCGACCTCGAAGCTGACGCGCAGGTCGCGTGCCGCGAGCAAGATCGGCGCGTCGGCGGCGATCGGCTCGACCGCGCGGCGCGGCCGGCTTGCGAGCAGCGACTGCGTGTAGCGATGCTGCGGCGACGCGAAGACCGTCGCCGTCGGCCCGACTTCGACCAGCTTGCCGCCCTCCATGACGCCGACGCGCTGGATGAAGCGGCGCACGAGGTTGAGGTCGTGGGTGATGAAGAGGAGCGCCATCCCGGTCTCGGCCTGGAGCTCGTCGAGCAGGGCGAGGATCTGCGCCTGGATCGTCACGTCGAGGGCGGTCGTCGGCTCGTCGGCGATGAGGAGCTTCGGCCGGCCGGCGAGAGCCATCGCGATCATCGCCCGCTGCCGCTGGCCGCCCGAGAGCTGGTGCGGATAGGCGTCGATCCGGCGCGCCGCTTCGGCGATGCCGGTGCGCTCGAGCAGCGCAATCGACCGCTCGCGCGCCGCGCGCCGATCGAGCCCCTGGTGCAGCGCGAGCACCTCGCCGATCTGCGCGCCGATCGTATGCAGCGGGTTGAGCGCCGTCATCGGCTCCTGGAAGATCATCGCGATCTCGCCGCCGCGCACTGCACGCATCTCAAGCTCGCTCTTCGTCCGCAGGTCGCTGCCGCCCCAGACGATGCGCCCGCTCGTCGCCCCTCCGTCGACGAGGCCGAGCACGGAGAGCGCGGTGATCGACTTGCCCGAGCCCGACTCGCCGACGAGCGCGAACTTCTCGCCGGCGCCGATCGTGAACGAGACGTCGTCGACCGCCGCCGTCCGGCCGAAGCGGACGGCGAGGTGCTCGACGGCGAGGAGCGGGGTCAGGCGCTCGGCTTCGCGGCAGCCGTGAGCAGCGCTGCGCAGGTTGCGCGTTCGCTGCTGCTGCGCGTCGGCGCTGCGCACAGCGGCGCGAGCCGGGTCTGCAGACGCGCCATCGCGGCGCGATGCGCGCCGCCGGTGTTCCAGGTCCGCAGCTTGGTTCCGACGCGCTCGAGCGCCCGGCCGCTGCGCTGATAGAAGGCATCGGGTTGCTTTTCCGCTTCGCTCCAGAGCTGGCCGGCTGCGGCCTCGATCGTCGCTTCGTCGCCCGGCGCGAGATCGACCAGCGCGGCGATGTAACTCGAGCCCCACTGCAGCCGCGTCGCCGGACCTTCGCTCTTCTCGAAGGCCTCGCGGTACCAGCGCAGGGCTTCGGCGCTGTCGCCGCGCTTCTTCGCGTTGCTCGCGAGCTCCGACATCAGGTAGTAGGGCGAATGGCTCTTGGCGAGATTGGCTTTCAGCAGCGCGTCCGAGTCGGCATCGAGTCCGGCGCGCTCGAGCAGATAGGCCGCCGCGGTGATGACGGCCTGGCGCTCGTAGCCGTCGGTGATCTCGCGATCGGCGCGCGCGCTCTGCTCGCGCACGTCGGCGAGGAGCGCGGCGGAAAGAGGTGCGCGCGGCGCGGGCTTGGCGTCGGGCTTGGCCGGCGACTCGGGATCGTCGATGCGCGCGAGGTCGACCTGCGCGATTAGAGCCTGCATGCGATCGGCGCGCGACAGCGTCGTGTCCGCCTCGAGGCGCTTCAGCGCGGCGGCGAAGCCGGCGAGCAGCGCCGTGCGCTCGGCCGAGGACGGCACGCTCGCAGCCCGGACGATCTCGGCCGCAGAGTTGGTGAGCATGTCGGTCTGCTCGCGCGACCGCGCCGGATCACCGAGGAGCGCGATCAGGACGCTGCGTGTCGCCGCGTCGACCTTGGGCGGCGCATTCGCATCGGCGGCGGCGAGCGCCTTCAGGCGCAGCCGCATCGCCGTCTCGGGGGCGGCGGCGGGGCACGCATCGGCGAGCGCGAGCAGCGTTGCCGGCAGGCGCTTCTTGTCGATCACCTGCTGCTGGTCGGTGTCCCACGAATAGAAGGCGAGCAGGCGCCAGTCGTTGGCGTCGAGGGCGGCGGGCTTGGCGAGCGCGTCGGCGAGCACGGCGCTGACCGGTCGCGCGGCGTTCATGCCGAGCGTCAGCACTTCGGTGTAGCGCACCGGATCGACCTCGCCCGGCAGCCGCGTGACCTCCTGGCCCTGCGGCGTGAAGAGAACCATCGTCGGATAGCCGCTGACGTGAAAGCGCGCGCCGATCTTCTGCGCGCCCGGACTGTCGCCGTCGACGTAGACCGGCACGAAGCCGCGCGAGCGCTCGATGAAGTCCTGGCGATTGAAGAGCGTCGCCTTGACCTGGTTGCACGGCGGGCACCACTTCGCGCCCCAGTAGACGAAGACCGGCTTGTTCGCGGCGCGCGCGGCGGCGAACGCGGCATCGATCTGGCCGTCGTTCGACGCTTCCTTCCAGTCGATTCCGGCCTCGGCGTGAGCCGACGCGGTCTCTGTCGGCGCGGACGTCGCGGCGGTGGGCACCGCCGCCTTCGCAGCATCGGTCGGCTTGCCGCACGCTGCGACGAGCAGGGCCGCTGTCGCGGCCAGCGCGAAGGCGCCGGCTCTATCCCTCGTTCGACGATCGGTGTTCATAGCATCTCCAGTCCAGCCATCATGCGGCAATCAGTCCACCGGCGCAGGGGCCTCGCGCACCGGGTCACGCGGCGACGAGGTGAACTGGGCCAGGGCGACGCCGCCGAGCGTGATCGCCGCGCCGATCACCTTCATCGCCGAATAGCGCTCGCCGGTCACGGCCCAGGCGACGAGGCCGGCCACCGGCGGCATCAAATACATGAGCGGCGCGGTGCGGGCGACGCCGCGCACGCCGTTGACCCAGCCCCAGACGATCCAGCCGATGAAGGCCGAAACGATGACCGAGTAGAAGGTTCCGGCCCAGATCGCCGGCGAGATCTCGCTCCAATGGACGGCGAGGCCCGCCGAGAGGCTGAGGAGGACGACCGGCAGGCTGCCGAACAACGCCGCATACGTCATCACGACGACGCCGCCAAGGCGCTCGATCAGCGGCTTGGCCGCGACCGTGTAGTACGAGAAGAATGAGGCCGCGACGAGGAGGACGAGGTCGCCCGCGCCGGCCTGCCAGTGGCCGCCGAAGAGCTTGTCGGAAAGGAAGGCGACTACGCCGACGCAGGCGACGCCGACGCCGGCGATCTGTCCGCGCCTCAGCTCCTCGAGGCCGTGCCAATGCAGGATCAGCAAGGTGAAGACCGGGCCGCAGGCCAGGATCAGCGAGCTCGAGAACGCCGTCGACCAGTGGATGCCGTAGGTGACCAGGCCGACGTGGAGGACGTGGCCGATCAGGCCCAGGCGCAGCAGCGCCCAGGCATCGGCGCGGGAAGTGCGCGGCCAGTGTATGCCGAAGCGCAGGCACAGCAGCAGGGTCGCGGCGACCGGCATGATGAGGTAGCGCACGAACAGGAACCCGCCCGGCGAGAGCGCCTGGAAGATCGCCTTCTGGACCGTGAAGTTGGCGCCCCAGATCAGGATCAGCACGAGCGCTGCAGCGAGCGCCTGGCGTTGGGTTCTCAAGGCGAGAGCGCCGCCGGATCGCAGCGGCCGTCGTCGCCGAGCGCGATCTGCGCGTCGTCGAGGCGCCAGCCCTCGACCGGCGTGGCGCGCGCGAGCGCCATCCAGAGCGAAAAGCCGATCCGCGTCGGCCGCTTCGGCGCCGGACGTTCGACGACGAGGCCGACGTCGCTCGCGACGAGCACGCCGCATTCGTCCGGAATCTCGGCGGCCCGCGCGATGCCCTCCTTGATCACGTACCAGCACTCGCCGCCGAGCTCGAGGTACGCCTGGCGCTTGCCGGCTCGGCGCAAGTCAGCGAGCAAGTCGGAGCGCTGCACCTTCACCTCGTGGACGATCGGCTCGGCGTAGGCCTCGACCGTCGTGTGGCGGATCGAGAACACGTCGGGCATCGCCATGACCCAGCCTTCGGCCACACGTGCACGCACGGCGAGACCGCGCCAGGCGAGGCGACCGGCACGAGTCATCTCGCGCGAGACGCGATCGACGAGCGACTCGTGCGCGTCGCGACGCGAGCGGTTCTTGGCGAGGGTCTCGGCGAGGACCGCAATGCCGGCGTCGGTGAGGCGCAGCGTTTCGTGGCCGAGCGGGCTGCGCTCGCGCTGGACCAGGCCGGCCGCGAGCAGTTCGACCTCGATGCCGTCCTGGCACGGCCAGCCGGCCGAACGGTAGACCTCGCGCAGGCGCCGTCGATGGGCGCCGCCGAGGGCGGCGAGGCGGCTGGGCAGGGAAGAACCATCGAGCATGTCAGAAGGGCGCGGCGCGGCCACCGGGGCTGGCTTCGAACCTTACCGCGATTTCGCAGCCGAACCTCTCCCGCGGCTACGATTCGAACGACGACTGTCACGAACGAAAAGGAACCGATCGCGATGACGACCCGCCTTGCCCCGCGCGCGCTGCGCCGATTCGCCGCTCTGGTTGGCCTGACTGGTTTGTCGTTGGTCTTCGCCTCGACCGCGCTCGCCGCCGATCCGAAGGTGCTCAACATCTACAACTGGTCCGACTACATCGCCGACGACACGATCAAGAACTTCGAGAAAGAGACCGGCATCAAGGTCAACTACGACAACTACGACAGCAACGAGG
>JAYVVB010000290.1:0-12102 GCA_043787455.1 Rhizobacter sp. | reverse complement strand
GTCGACCGAAACCGTGCCCTTGAAGCGGCCGTGCACCGAGTCGTAGCTGAGCATGTAGGCCAGGTAGTCCGGCTCCAGCAGGTCGTTGATGCCGACGATTGTGATGTCGTCGAAGTTCTGCACGGCGGCGCGGAACACCATGCGCCCGATGCGGCCGAAGCCGTTGATGCCGATTTTGATGGTCATGAAAATTGCTCCTGATAGAAGATTGAATTCTGAACGGGCGGCCTATTTGCCCAACACCGTGCGCACCGTCGCCACCACGTTCTCGGGCGTGAAGCCGAAGTGCTTGAACAGCAGCGGCGCGGGCGCCGATTCGCCGTAGGTGTCGATGCCCACCACCGCCGCGCAGCCGTACTTCCACCACCCGTCGGTCACGCCCATTTCGACCGCGATGCGCGGCAGGCCTTTGGGGAGCACACCGGCCTGGTAAGCCGCGCCCTGGCGATCGAACACGCTGGTCGACGGCATCGAGACCACGCGCACCGCAATGCCGATGGCCGCGAGCGCCTGCTGCGCGTGCAGTGCGAGCTGCACCTCGGAGCCGGTGGCGATGAGCACGGCTTGCGCCTGCTTCTTCAAGCCCACTTCGCTCGGCTCGGCCAGCACATACGCGCCTTTGGCGATCTCGTCGAGCGAGCGCTTCGGCGCGTAAGGCAGGTTCTGGCGCGACAGCAGCAGCGCGCTGGGGCGGTTCTTGCTCTCGATGGCGCAGGCCCAGGCGACGACCGTCTCGGCGGTGTCGCACGGGCGCCAGACGTCGAGCCCGGGAATGAGCCGCAGCGACGCCGCGTGCTCGATGCTCTGGTGCGTCGGCCCGTCTTCGCCGAGGCCGATGCTGTCGTGCGTGAACACGTGGATGACGCGCTGCTTCATCAGCGCCGCCATGCGGATGGCGTTGCGGCTGTAGTCGCTGAAGGTGAGGAAGGTGCCGCCGTACGGGATGAAGCCGCCGTGCAGCGCGACGCCGTTCATGATCGCCGCCATGCCGAATTCGCGCACGCCGTAGTTGATGTGACGGCCGCGCCGGCCCTCGGTGTCCTGCGTGACCCTGCCGGAGCTGTCGAAGCGCAGGGCCGGCGTGTGCGAGGTGTTGGTGAAGTTCGAGCCGGTGAGGTCGGCGCTGCCGCCGAGCAGCTCGGGCAGGGCGCCGGTGAACGATTCGAGGACGATCTGGCTCGACTTGCGGCTCGCGACGGTCTCGGCCTTCGCGTGCGCGGCGGCGGCCGTCGCGCGCACCAGTGCGGGCCAGTCGGCGGGCAGGTCGCCCGCCATGCGTCGCGTGTACTCGGCGGCGAGCGCCGGGAAGGCGCGCGCATAGGCATCGAACGACTTGCGCCACGCCGATTCGGCCGAGCGGCCGCGGTCGGTGCCGTCCCAGTCCGCGTAGACCTCGTCGGGCAGGACGAACGGCGCGTGCGACCAGCCGAGCCCTTCGCGCGTCGCCTGGACCTCGGCCGTGCCGAGCGCCTCGCCGTGCGCCTTGGCGGTGCCGGCGCGGTTCGGCGAGCCCTTGCCGATCGTCGTCTTGCAGCAGATCAGCGTCGGCTTGCCGGTGTTCGCGCGAGCCTTCGCGATCGCGGCGTCGACGGCTTCCACGTCGTGGCCGTCGACCCCCGCGATCACGTGCCAGCCGTAGGCCTCGAAGCGCTTCGGCGTGTCGTCGATGAACCACGGCTGGACATTGCCGTCGATCGAGATGCCGTTGTCATCGTAGAGCGCGATCAGCTTGTCGAGCTTCCATGCGCCGGCGAGCGCGCTGGCCTCGTGGCTGATGCCTTCCATCAGGCAGCCGTCGCCGAAGAAGACGTAGGTGCGGTGATCGACGACGCTATGGCCGTCGCGGTTGAACTCGGCAGCGAGGAGCTTCTCGGCGAGCGCCATGCCGACCGCGTTGGCGAGGCCCTGGCCGAGCGGCCCTGTCGTCGTCTCGACACCCGGCGTCAGACCGTGCTCGGGGTGGCCGGGCGTCTTGCTGTGCAGCTGGCGGAAATTGCGCAGCTCGGAGAGCGCGAGGTCGTAGCCGGTGAGGTGCAGCAACGAGTACAGCAGCATCGAACCGTGCCCGTTCGAAAGCACGAAGCGATCGCGACCCGGCCAATGCGGATTGGCCGGGTTGTGGCGCAGGTGCCGGCCCCAGAGCGCGACTGCGATCTCGGCCATGCCCATCGGCGCGCCCGGGTGGCCGGAGTTGGCCTGCTGCACCGCGTCCATCGACAGGACGCGGATCGCATTGGCCATCAAGGCCGACCGCTCGGCCTTCGACGTCGCCGCCTTCGCTCGCCCGTCGCGCCCGCCCGGGCCTGCAGCGGGCGGACTATCCGGGGTGACGATCGCAGCCATGCTGAAGTCCGTTCGGTCGGGGAACCCGTCATTTTAGAGGGCCCCGGCGCCCGGGCCCGACGTCGATAATCGATAGATGCACGGCCTGCACCTCACCGCCGACCTGCGCGGCTGCGCGGCCGGCGCGCCCCTGATGACACAGCCCTCGGCGCTGCGGGTCACCTGCCTCGACGCGGTGGCGCGGGCCGGGCTCACGCCGGTCGGCGAGCTGTTCCATCGCTTCACGCCTGTGCCCGGCGCGAGCGCTGCGGCGCCCGCGGGCATCACCGGCGTCGTCCTGCTCGCCGAGTCGCACCTCGCCGTCCACACCTGGCCCGAGCTCGAGGCGGTGACGCTCGACGTCTACGTCTGCAACCTCGGCGCCGACAACTCGGCGCGCGCCGAGCTTGTGCTGGCGCTGCTCGTCGAGGCGTTCGCGCCCCAGGTGATCGAGCGCCACGCCGTCCAGCGCGGCGCGCTGGCGACCTTGCCGGCGTGAAGGCGATCGTCCTCGCCGCCGGACGCGGCACGCGCATGCAGCCGCTCTCCGACGCGCGCCCGAAGCCGCTGCTCGAGGTCCACGGCAAGCCGCTGATCGTCTGGCACCTCGAGGCGCTGGCGCGCGGCGGCGTGCGCGAGATCGTGATCAACACCGCCTGGCTCGAGGAGCAGTTCGTCGCGGCCCTCGGCGACGGCTCGCGCTTCGGCGTCAGGGTCTCGTATTCGCTCGAAGGCCGCGACCATGGCGGTGCGCTCGAGACCGCAGGAGGCATCGCCACTGCACTGCCGCTCCTCGGCGACGCGTTCTGGATCGTCTCGGCCGACATCTGGGCGCCCGACTTCCGCTTCAGCGCGAGCACGGCAACGCGCTTCATCGAGAGCGGCCGATCGGCGCGCCTCTGGCTCGTGCCCAATCCCGCCTTCCATCCCGGCGGCGACTTCGGCATCGACGCGGAGGGCCTGGGCCTGGCCGAAGGCACCGGCCCCGATGGCCAGCGCTGGACCTACGCCAACATCGCCCTCGCCCGCGCCGAAATGTTCCACGCCGTCACGCCGGGCACGTCCGCCAAGCTCGCGCCGCTGCTCTACGCCGGCATGCGCGAGCGCCGGATCGGCGCCGAGATCTATCGCGGCCGCTGGGAGAACGTCGGCACGCCCCAGCAACTCGCGGCGCTCAACGCTGCGCCGGTCGGACCCTGAGTCCGGACGTCAGGCCGCGAGCGGCAGACAGATTGCGTCGATGCGCCCTAGCACCTCGGGCGTGAGCTTCGGCAGCACGTCGAGCGCAGCGAGATTCGAGCGCAGCTGCGACATCTGCGACGCACCCGTCATCACGGTCGAGACGCGCGGGTTCTTCGCGACCCACGCGATCGCGAGCTGGCTAACGCTCGCGCCGAGCTCGGCGGCGATGCCTTCGAGCTTGCCGACCGCGGCGTTCTTCGCTTCGTCGGTCAGGCCCTTGGCCAGCCAGGCCATGTTCTCCATCGCGCCACGGCTGCCGGCCGGAACGCCCTGCCGGTACTTGCCCGTGAGCAGGCCGCTGGCGAGCGGGCTCCAGGTCGTGAGGCCGAGGCCGATATCCTCGTAGAGCCGCGCGTATTCCTCCTCCACGCGCTTGCGATGGAAAAGGTGGTACTGCGGCTGCTCCATCACCGGCTTGTGCAGGTGGTGCTTGTCGGCGATGTCCCAGGCGGCGCGGATGTCGGCGGCGCTCCACTCGCTCGTGCCCCAGTAGAGCGCCTTGCCCTGGGTGATCATGTCGCTCATCGCCCGCACCGTCTCCTCGATCGGCGTGCTCGGATCGGAGCGGTGGCAGTAGACGAGGTCGATGAAGTCGAGCCCCATGCGCTGCAACGATCCGTCGATCGCCTGCATCTGGTACTTGCGGTTGAGCGTGTCCTTCTTGTTGGCCGTGACGCCCTCGCGCTGCAGGCCCCAGAAGAACTTGGTCGAGACGATGTAGTCGAGGCGCGGCCACTTCAGCCCCTTGATCGCCTCGCCCATCACCGACTCGCTCTTGCCGAGGGCGTAGACCTCTGCGTTGTCGAAGAAGTTGACGCCGGCGTCCATCGCCGCGGCGAGCATCTCGCGCGCGGCGCCGGTGTCGACTTGGTTGTGATACGTAATCCACGAGCCGAGCGAGAGCGCGCTCACCTGGAGGCCGCTGGAGCCGAGACGGCGGTATTGCATGGTGGACATGGTGTGCCTGGGTACGTTCGACGAAGCCTCCGAGGCTACCGGAAAGCTCAATCCCGCGCCGGCCGCTACAGTCGCCCGATGAGCTCCGACAGCACGCCCTTCGCCCGTCGCCGGCGCCGCATTGCCGAGACGCTGCGCGCGGCCGGCGGCGGTGTCGCGATCGTCCCGACCGCGCCCGAGCGCCAAAGAAACAGCGACAACGACCATCCCTACCGCCACGGCAGCGACTTCCACTATCTCACCGGCTTCGCCGAGCCCGGCGCCTGGCTCGTCATCAGCGCCGACGGCCGGACGAGCGTCGTCTTGCGGCCGAAGGACGTCGAGCGCGAGCTCTGGGACGGCATTCGCCTCGGTCCCGACGCGGCACCGGCGGCGCTCGGCGTCGACGCCGCGGTCGCGCTCGATCGCCTCGACGAGACGATGGTCGCGGCGCTCGCCGACCAGCCCGCCGTGTGGTGGCCGTTCGAGACACCGGAGCTCGGCACGAAGATCGAAGGCTGGCTCGACCGCGTCCGCGCGAAGAGCCGCGCCGGTGTCGAGGCGCCGCGGGCACAGATGGACCTCGGCCCGATCGTCGCGGAGTTGCGCCTCGTCAAGGACCCGGGCGAGCTCGCGACGATGCGCCGCGCGGCCGCGATCAGCGCCGAAGCGCACGTGCGCGCGATGCGCTTCTGTGCCGCCCGCTTCGCGCGCGACCCGGGCGACGCGATCGCCGAGTACGAGATCGAGGCCGAGTTCCTGCACGAGTTCCGTCGCCAGGGCGCCGAGGGCCCGGCCTACGGCACGATCGTCGCCGCCGGCGCCAACGCCTGCGTCCTGCACTACGTGCCGGGCGCGACGAAGCTGCGCGCCGGCGAACTCTGCCTGATCGACGCCGGCTGCGAGCTCGACGGCTACGCCAGCGACATCACTCGCACCTTTCCCGCCGACGGCCGATTCAGCCCGGCGCAGCGCGAGCTCTACGAGATCGTCGAGGCGTCGCAGCGCGCCGCCGTCGCCGCGACGCGGCCGGGCGCGCGCCTGAGGGACGGCCACGCCGCGGCGGTGCGCGTCCTCGCCGAAGGCATGCTCGCGACCGGCCTGCTCGACCGCAAGGTCGTCGGCGACGTCGACGCGTTGATCGAGTCTGCCGCCTATCGCCAGTTCTACATGCACGGCACCGGCCACTGGCTCGGCCGCGACGTCCACGACGTCGGCGATTACCAGGAGGCCGGCGAGGCCCCGATCGACCAGCCCGACTGGCAAGGCGGCCGCGTCGTCAAGAAGCCCTCGCGCAAGCTCGCGCCCGGCATGGTCGTGACGATCGAGCCCGGCATTTACGTGCGCCCCGCCGAAGGCGTGCCCGAGCGCTACTGGAACATCGGCATCCGGATCGAGGACGATGCCGTCGTCACCGCCAGTGGTTGCGAGCTGATCAGCCGTGGCGTGCCGGTCGCGGCGAGCGAGATCGAAGCACTGATGCGAGCCTGAGGCGCGACCTGCCTCGTGCCGATCTTCCTCGTCTTCGCCGCGTGCGCGTTCGCGAGCGGCTTCGCGCTCCGCTTGGTCGATCCGATCGTGCTGCCGGTGGCGACGTACTTCGGCGTCTCCGCAGCGGCGTCGGCGATGCTCAACACCGCGTACGCGCTGCCCTACGCCATCGCCCAGCCCTTCCTCGGCCCGCTCGGCGATCGCTTCGGCAAGGCGCGCTGCATCCAGTTCTGCATCGCCGGCCTCGCCGTCACGCTCGCCGCGGGCGCGTTCGCGACCAGCTTCCCGTTCCTGCTCGCAACCCGCGTCGTCGCCGGCATCTTTGCCGGCGGCCTGATCCCGCTCGTCCTCGCCGGGCTCGGCGACACCTACTCGATGACCGAGCGCCAGGTGATGATCGGCCGGATGCTGTTCGCGATCATCGCAGGGCAGATGCTCGGCTCGGTGGTCTCGGGCTTCGCCAGCGAGGCCTTCGGCTGGCACAGCTCGCTCTTCATCGCCGCCGCGATCGGCGCGCTGGCCGCGGCCGTCGCGTGGATCGCGATGCCGGAGCGGGACCCGGCGCCGGGCTCGGCCGGCGGCTCGTTCGGCACGCTCTACGGCCGCGTTTTCGCCAATCCGAAGGCGGGCTGGCTCTACGGCGCGGTGCTGTTCGAGGGCACGCTCTTCTACGGCATCTTTCCGTTCATGAGCGCGCTGCTGCTGGCGATGACCGAGCGCGGCACGCGCGCGATCTCGGTCGAGACCGGGCTCGTCCTCGGCGCCTTCGGCATCGGCGGCCTGATCTACGCGGCGAGCGTACGCCGGCTGCTGCGCCTCTTCGGCGTGCGCCGCATGTGCCTCATCGGCTCGACGGTCGGCGCGATCTGCTACGCGACGCTCGCGGTCTCGCCCTGGTGGTGGCTCGACGGGGTCGTGATGTTCTGCACCGGCGTCGCCTTCTACATGCTGCACAACTCGCTGCAGACCGAGGCGACCGAGCTGGCGCCGTCTGCGCGCGGCTCGGCCGTGGCGCTCTTCGCCTGCGGCCTGTTCGCGGGCCAGGGGATCGGTCCCCTGCTGTTCGGCCCTGCGCTGCATCTGGTCGGGCCGCGGGCCGCACTGATCGCGATCGCCGTCGGCCTCGTGGTGCTCGGCCGCGTCGTCGTCGCCCAGGTCATCGATCGTCCCGTCACCGGTTGACCGGCTGCGCCGCTCGCACCGTCCGGCTCACGCGCCTTTTTGCGGCACCCGTTGCAGCTTCGACACGTCGTAGCCCTGGCGCGCGACGAACTCGGTGAGCTTCTTCAGGTCGGCCTCGCTCATCGTCGGCGTGCGCGACATGATCCAGACGTAGTCGCGCTTCTCGCGCGTGATCACGGTCTGGCTGTAGTCGGGCGCGAGGTACGAGATGCGGTAGTCGGCCTTGAACGGCCAGACGTACTGCTGGCCCCAGACCGCGCCGTGCTCGCCGAGCACGAAGCCCTTCGAGTGGTAGTCCTTCGGCGGCCCGTCGAAGGCATCGGCGCGGAAGGTGAAGGTCGTGGCGATGGTGCCGTCAGGCTGAAGCGCGTACGAATCCTTGGCCGAATGCGCGCCCTTCTCGACGAAGGTCGGGATGTTGGCGATGACGTACCAGTCACCCATGAAACGCGGGATGTCGACAGACTTCGCGAGCTCGAGCGGCGGCAGGTCCTTGCTCGTCATCGTGTTGCAGGCCGCAAGAAGCGCAGCCGTGCATGCGAGAGCGGCGACGAGGGTGATGCGGGTGAGATTGGCATTCACGTTGAGTCCAGACGGAAGATGAGATTTCGGGGCAATCGGCTTGCCCGCGCCACGCGATGCAGGGATCACTCTGCCGACCCGCGCCGCGGCGGACCGGGAAAGAACGCGTTGGTGCGCGCGATGTAGTTGCGGTACGCCGGCCGCCGCTCGCCGATGTCCTTCTCGAGCAGGGCGACGCCCGACACCTTGAGCAGGAGCCCGGTCATGATCAGCGGCGAGATCACGCTCCACCAGCCGCCGGCGGCCAGCGCCATGAGGAACAGACCCCACCAGACGCAGAACTCGCCGAAGTAGTTCGGGTGGCGCGAGTAGCGCCAGACGCCGCGGTCCATGACCTGGCCGCGATTGGCGGGATCGGACTTGAAGCTCGCGAGTTGCTGGTCGCCGACGGCCTCGAAGACAAAACCGACGGCCGCGAGCACGGCGCCGACCGTATCTAGCGTCGTCCACGCCACCGGATGGGCCGCGGCCGCGAGAAAAGGCAGCGACACGAGCCAGGCGAGCACGGCCTGCAGCACGAAGATTAGGTAGACGCTCTTCAGCGTGAAGTTCGGCTCGTTGCGGGCGCGGATCACGGTGTAGCGCTTGTCCTCGCCATGGCCCCAGTTGCGCCACGAGACGTAGATCGCGAGTCGCACCGCCCAGACGACGAGCAGCGCAGCCATGACCTTGAAGCGCAGGTCGTCGCCCGGCACGAACACCCACGCATAGGCCGCCGCCGGCGCGGCGATGAGCAGCGACCACATGCGATCGACGAGGCTCACGTCGCGCTGCATCAGGCTCGCGACCCAGGTGCCGAGGGCCAGGACGAGCGTCGCCGCGAAGCCGAGGAGGGCAGCGGAAGCGAAGGGCGTCATGCTGCCTGCCCCTCGTGATTGCGCGCCTCGAACAAATAGTGCGAGACACGCCAGCACTCGCCGCCTTCATAGCCGAAGAGCTCGGCGCAGGATAGGAAGAAGAGACGCCAGCGCACCCACCAGGTCGACGCCGCTTCCTTGCCGTAGACCGACTCGAACAGCGGCCAGAGCGCATCGCGATTCGCATCCATGTTCTGCAGCCACGCCTCCGAGGTCTTCGCGTAGTGCTCGCCGTTCCAGCGCCAGCGGCGCACGAGCCGGAGCTCGTCCTGGCAGCGCAGGGCGAGGTCGTCGCTCGGCATCATGCCACCGGAAAAGAAGTGCCGGCTCATCCAGTCGCTCTCGTCGCGATCGACGAAGGCGTAGGGCGTCGAGCGGTGGACGAAGACGTGCATGAAGAACCGGCCGCCCGGGACGAGCCAGCCGCGAACGCGGCGGAAGGCCTCGGGCCAGTTGCGCAAGTGCTCGAACATCTCGACCGAGACGACGCGGTCGAAGCGCTCGTCGGTCGCGAAGCGGTTGAAGTCTTCGGTGAGGACGTCGACGTTGACGAGTCCGCGCCGCTTCGCTTCGGCCTCGATGAAGCGGCGCTGCGACACCGAGTTGGAAAGCGCCGTGATCCGGCTCGCCGGAAAGCGCTCGGCCATCCACAAGGTGAGCGATCCCCAGCCGCAGCCGAGCTCGAGAACGCGTTGGCCGTCGACGAGGCCGGCGCGCTCGCAGGCCGTCGCGAGAGCCGCGGCTTCGGCGTCGGCAAGGGTCACCGTCGAGTCCTGCCATTCGCAGCAGCTGTACTTGCGATGCGGCCCGAGCACTCGGGCGAAGAACTCGGCCGGAACTTCGTAGTGCTGCTCGTTCGCCTTGTCGGTGAGGAGCGCCACAGCCGACCCGGCGAGCTGCGCGATGAAGGCCTCGGCGACTTCGTTCGAGCGCTCGGCGTCGCCATCACCAATCTCGACGAGGCGCTCCTTCAGGAGGCGCCGGATGCCGAGGCGGACCACCCGGTCGGGCACGAGGCCCTGCTCGACCCAGCCGAGTGCGAGGTTGCTGCTTCGTGATGTCATCGTCGTGCCTTCTACGCGGGGCGGTCCACCGTGGATTCACCGCGATAATGGATTCGATTCTTGCCCCTTTCCTTGTTCCTTGTTGCCACCGTGCCGCAGCGCTTCGACCCGATCCAGATCACGGCCTACACGACGACGACCGCAGCCGGGCCGGGCAAGGCAGCGCTGCTGGGGGCGATGCGTGAAGAGCGGAGCGCCCTCCGTCCGAACGATTTCGGCCCGAGCCCGCTCGCGACCTGGATCGGCCGCGTCGACGGCCTCGAGACGCTGTCCCTGCCTCGACCGCTCGCCTCCTGGGACTGCCGCAACAACCGCCTCGCCTGGCTCGGTCTGGCCGGCGACGGCTTCATCGACGCCGCCCATGCGGCGCGCGAGCGCCACGGCGCAGCGCGGGTCGCGCTCGTCCTCGGCACCTCGACCTCGAGCATCGGCGCGACCGAGGACGCCTACCGCGCCCTCGACGCCGAAGGCCGCTTTCCCGAGGGCCAGCGCAACCCGCTCGTCCACACGCCGCACTCGCTCGCGAACTTCGTCCAGCACGCGCTAGCGCTCGAAGGGCCATGCCTCACGGTCTCGACAGCGTGCTCGTCGAGCGCCAAGGTGTTCGCCGCGGCCGAGCGGATGATCCGACTCGGCCTCGTCGACGCGGCCATCGTCGGCGGCGTCGACACCTTGTGCGGCAGCGTCCTGTTCGGCTTCAACGCGCTGCAGCTCGTGTCGCCCACCCGGTGTCGCCCGTTCGACGCGGAGCGCGACGGCATCAGCATCGGCGAGGCCGCGGGCTTCGCGCTGCTCGAGCGCGTCGCGCCCGGCGACACCACGAGCCTGCGCTTCCTCGGCTACGGCGAATCGAGCGACGCCCACCACATGTCGACCCCGCATCCCGAGGGCCGGGGCGCCGAAGCCGCGCTCGACGATGCGCTAGAGCGCGCCGGCATCACGACCGATGCCGTCGACCACATCAACCTGCACGGCACGGCGAGCGCGAAGAATGACGAGGTCGAGTCGGCCCTCGTCGCGCGCCGCTTCCCGGCACGGGTGCATGCGAGCTCGACCAAGGGCTTCACCGGCCACACGCTCGGCGCTGCGGGCATCGTCGAGGCCGTGGCGAGCCTGCTCGCGATCGAGACCGGCTTCCAGCCCGGCACGGTCAACAGCGCCGCGCTCGACGCGGCCTGCGGCCCGCAGATCCGACTGAAGCCGGCCGAGGCCGATGTCCGCGTCGCCCTCAGCAACTCGTTCGGCTTCGGCGGCAACAACTGCGTGCTGGTCTTCGGCCGGGACGCGAGATGACGCCGCGCCGGAGCCGAGCATGACCGTGCTGCGCTGCTTCGTCGACGGCATCGCCTTCTGGGCGCCGACGCTGCCCTGCTGGGACATCGCGCGTGCGGCCTTTCGCGGCGAAGGCACGGCCGTCGACCCGCCGCTGAAGCGCCCGTCGCCCGACCTGCTCGCGCCGGCCGAGCGGCGGCGCGCGCCGGACAGCGTCGCCCTCGCGCTCGAGGTTGCGAGCGCAGCCACGAAAGACGCCGACCACGATCCGAAGACGCTGGCCGCGATCTTCACCTCGGCGCACGGCGACCTCTCGGTCAACGACTACATGTGCTCGACACTGGCGACGACGCCGACGGCAATCTCGCCGACGCGCTTCCACAACTCGGTGCACAACGCCGCCGCCGGCTACTGGACGATCGGCACAGGCTGCCGCGCCGCGAGCACCGCGCTCAGCGCCTTCGACAGCAGCTTCGCCGCCGGCCTCCTCGAGGCGGCGACGCAGTGCGCGGCAGAAGGCGAGGCAGTGCTGCTCGTCGCTTTCGACGTCCACGCGGCCGGCGCGCTGGCCTCGGTGACCGCGAGCGAGGGCCTGCTGGCTGTCGCACTCGTGCTCGCGCCGGAGCGCGGCGACAGGTCGCGCGCTGGCTTCGAGCTGACGCTTCAGCGCGGACCGACGGCGCCCGCCGTCCTCCATTCCCCGGCCGCACGCGCGCTGGCCGGCAACGGCATGGCCGACGCGCTGCCTTTCTTCGAAGCGCTCGCCGCAGCGGCGATGCCAGCGCTGACGCTGCCGCTCTCGGCCTCGCTCGCGCTGCGCTTGGAGCCGGTCGCGTGAGCAAGCGCGACGTCGTCATCGCCGGCGGCGGCCTCGCCGGCCTGTCGCTCGCGCTGCAGCTGAAGCAGTCGCATCCCGCACTCGACATCCTCGTCGTCGAGCGCCGCACGCACCCCGTGCCGGAAGCGACGCACAAGGTCGGCGAGTCGACGGTCGAGATCGGCGCGAACTACTTCAGCCAGGTGCTCGGTCTGAAGGCGCACCTCGAGGAACGTCAGCTCAAGAAGTTCGGCTTTCGCTTCTTCAGCAGCGAAGGCCGGCGCGACATCGAGCGCGTCACCGAGATCGGCGCCAGCCGCTACCTCTCGGTGCCGGG